>JBJSXS010000111.1:0-3762 GCA_046086545.1 Gemmata sp. | reverse complement strand
GGCGACGATGGGGAGTTGCCCGAAGCCGCCGAAATCCCGGACGGCCCGCAGCCGCCGGGTCCGCCGGCGGGCGGCCCCGCCCACTGATGTGCCCCCACACGCACAAGGATTGCGCGGAGGGGTTGTCGGGCTTCGTTCGCGAATTACTGACAAAAAATCAGCGTAACGGCCACCGCCCGTGGCCGACTAACTGGATTTTAACGATCGGATAAACTGTTCCTTGTGCGTCGAGATTGTCGATAAGGACGATCACGGCAACAGGCAAGAACCCCCTCAAGGACGAGGCGGATGAACCTTACAGGTGGCCTTTCGGGCGCACAGCGGGCGCGGCGCGTGATCGCGAGAGCGATTGCTTGCGGCGTGGTGCTGGTTCTGCCGTCGTGTCAGATTCCCAAGCTCCGTCAGTCGCAGACGGGGTCCGCAATACCAGCAACCTACAACGGTGCGGCGACTCCGGACAACTCGGCGCTCCTCCGGGTGGATGAGTTTTACGACGACCAGAACATCCACCGGCTGGTTTGTCAGGCGATGGCAAACAACCGGGATCTAAAAGTACTCGAAGAAGAAATCGAGGTGGCCCGCAGCGCGATCCTGGCCCGCCGCGGGGCCTATCTGCCGCTGGTCGGGTTCCGCGGGTCCGCGGGGTGGGACCGGAACAGCAAGTTCACCCCGACCGGGGCCGCCGAGAAGGAACTCGAGTACCGGCCCGGGCGGCACTTCCCCGCGACCCCGGGGGACTACCTCACCGGCTTCAACTTCTACCTGCCGGTCGACATCTGGCGCGAGCTGCGGAACGCGCGCGACGCGGCCCGACAGCGGTACCTCGCGGCCGTCGAGCGCCGCAACGACTTCGTGACCCGCATGGTCGCGGACATCGCCGACAGTTACTACACGCTGATGTCCCTGGACAAGCGGATCCAAACCCTGGACCGCAACATCGAGTTGCAGCAGTCGAGCTACGAGATCGCCAAGGCGCGCTTCGAGGCCGGGCGCGGGAACGAGTTAGCGGTCCAGCGGTTCCTGGCCGAGGTGCGGCGCAACCAGAGCGAGAAGCTCGTGGTGCGACAGGACATCATCGAGGCCGAGAACCGGATCAACCTCCTGGCCGGCCGGCTGCCCCAACCGGTGGCGCGCAGCACGACCGACTTCTTCGAGGTCACCCTCCGCGCGCTGAGCGCCGGGGTTCCGGCGCAGCTGCTGCTGAACCGGCCCGACATCCGGCAGGCCGAGCGCGAGCTAGAGGCCGCGGGGCTGGAGGTGAAGGTGGCCCGCGCGCACTTCTTCCCGCGGATCGACATCAGCGGCACGGTCGGCTACCAAGCGTTCAACCCGAAGTACCTGTTCAACCCGGAGGCGCTGCTGCTCAACGCGGCCGGCGACCTGACCGCGCCGGTCATCAACAAGGCCGCGATCCGGGCCGACTACCTGGCCGCGAACGCGCGACAACTGGAGGCCGTGTACAGCTATCAGCGCGTCATCCTCGGCGCGTTCACCGAGGTCATCAACCGGCTGGCGATGGTGGAGAACTACACCCGCAGTATCGAGGTGCGGCGGCGGCAGTTGACCGCACTGGAGAACTCGGTTGACCTCGCCAACCAGTTGTTCCAGGCGGCCCGCATCGAGTACATCGAGGTGCTGTTCGCCCAGCGCGACCTGCTGGAGGCGCGCACCGTCCTGATCGACACCAAGCGGCGGCAACTGTCGGCGGTCGTGAACGCGTACCAGGCCCTCGGCGGCGGTGCGCTGGCGTCGTGCCCGGCCCCGGAGCGGCCCGTCGGCGCGCCGGGCGAGCAGCCGGACCCGCGCCCCAAGATGAACCCGCCCGAGGCGCCGCGGTTGCTCGGCGCCGCGACCGCTGCGGCGGCACTGCCCGCCCCCACAGCACCGGCCGAGCCGCTGGCTCCCTGCAACTCGAAGGGCGCGGGCGTGCCGCTCGTGGTACCGGCCGTGAGCAAACCCGGCCCGCCCGGGCAGTGACCGGGCCGCCGTCTTGAGCGGTTCTTCGGCCGCTGACCCGGGCCGCTCCATCGGCTGCCCGGGACCGCGCCGGGCCCCCTTCCAGAACTTATCCCGAGGGCGAGATGGCCGTTCGCACAATCCGTGTCGCTGTGCTGCTCTCGATCTTCCCCGTTGCGGGATGTGGCACCGTGGCGAACCTCGCCGGGACCGGCCCCGAGGGAACGCTGACCCCGTTCGGCGGGGTGCGGCAGGACGCCGCCTGCATCCGCCAGGCGGCCGCCGATGAACCCGCGCCGCGCCCGCCCGCCAGGTGGGGTTCCGATCACTACCCGCGAACGGTCGTCGCGCTGTTCTGCGCTGCGGACCTGCCGTTCAGCTTCGTCGGCGACATGGCGACCTGGCCGTACACGAAGGTGTACTCGTTCATCAACCGCCCGGTCCCGGTCCCACCGGTGGGCGTCGCGGACCGGTCATCGGCGGACGCCCAGTTGCTGCCGGCGGCCCAGTCCCCGCCGGCGATGCTCCCGCCCCTACCGGCAATCCCACCGATGCCCACTCCGGTATCCCCGGGGGCGGCGCCACCGACACCGCGCCCGGTGCCCCCGGCGAAGCCCGGCATGCAGCCGTAGCGCGCCGGACGGGCGCCGGGCCGAATCGGGTTCATACAATGCACCGCGCACCCGATTCCCTGCCCCGGCGCCCGCCGGGTTCACGCCACACCGAGGGGTTCATGTTCAAGCTGCGGATGGCCGTGCTCATCGCGACGTTCACCTGTGCGAGCGTCGCGCTCGCGCAACCGGCGGTGCGCAAGTACGACGACACCGGCGCCCCACCGTTCAAGGTGCTGAAAGAGGGCGAGTTGCCCCCTCTCGACGCGTACGACAACTTCGTCATCGGCCCGAAGTACACGCCCGCCAAGGAGCGCGAGAAGGTCAAGGACGCGCCCGAGGGAAAGGTCCAGCAGTTCGAGTTCGATTCGAAGGAAACCAAGCTGTTCAACCCGGGCATCAAGCGGGACAAGTTCGGCACCCCGGACCCCAATAACCCGAAGACGCTCATCGTCGAAACCAAGACCATGGACTACAAGCGCCGGGTCGGGGTCTACGTCCCGGCGGGGTACAAGGAGGGCACCGAGGCGCCGTTCATGGTCGTCCACGACGGGCCCGGCCACGCCAGCGGCTACAAGACGATTTTGGACAACCTGATCCACCAGAAGCGGATCCCGCCGATCGTCCTCATTTCCATCTCCAACGGCGGCGGCGACGCGCAGGGGCACGAGCGCGGCAAAGAGTACGACAACATGAACGGCGATTACGCCACCTACATCGAGGACGAGGTGCTGCCGCGGGTGGAGAAGTTCTGCAAGGTGAAGCTGACGAAAGACCCGGACGGTCGCGCGGCGATGGGGTGCAGTTCGGGCGGCTCGTGCGCGCTCATAATGGCGTGGTTCCGAAACGACCTGTACCACCGAGTTCTGACCACCTCGGGGACCTTCGTGAATCAGGCGTGGCCGTTCGACCCGAAGTACCCGGACGGCGCGTGGGGGTTCCACGAGACGCTCATCCCTAAAGAGCCGAAGAAAGCAATCCGCCTCTTCATTCAGGTCGGTGACCGGGACCTGCTCAACCCGAACGTGATGCGAGACAACATGCACGACTGGGTGGCGGCCAACCACCGGATGGCGAAGGGCTTGAAGCAGAAGGGGTACGAGTACCAGTACATCTTCTGTCAAGGGTCCGGGCACTGCGACGGTAAGGCTCAGGCGGAGTTCCTGCCGCACGCCATCGAGTGGGTGTGGAAGGG
>JBJSXS010000110.1:0-6198 GCA_046086545.1 Gemmata sp. | reverse complement strand
CCGCCGCCGGCCAGCAGCACGCTCTGGCACGCCGTCCAGTGGTCCCGCCCGGCCCCGCTCACCCCGCCCGACCGCGGGTCGCCGATCTTCGGCTTCCGCCCCATCTCGCTGGACACGATCACCATCGTCGACTCGAGCATGCCCCTCTGGTGCAGGTCGTCCAGAAGCGCGGCGAACGGGCGGTCGAACTCCGGCAGCAGGCGGTCCTTCAGGCAGGTGAAGTTGTTCCCGTGGGTGTCCCAGCCGCCCCCGCTGTTGCACAACTTGTCGAGGCCCTTGTCGCCCTTCCAGAATACGGTGACGAAGTGGACGCCGGCCTCGACGAGCCTGCGCGCCAGGAGCATCGACATCGAGTTGATGCCGGGCCCGTACCGCTCCCGCACGGCCGCCGGTTCGCCCCGTAGGTCGAAGGCGTCACGGGTGCCGGAGGACGCGAGCAGGGCGAACGCCTTCCGCTGGGGGACGCTGAACTCGCGGTTCGTCGCCGATTGCTCGGCCAGCCCCCGGGCCCGGTCCAACGCGCTCAGCAGCGAACGCCGGTCCTTCAGCCGCGCGGCGGTGGTGTCGCCGGACAGCGCGAGCGCGGGCACCTGGAAGTCGAGCGGCTTCTCGCGGCTCCCGTCGACGAACACCGGGTCGAACTCGACGCCGAGGCGGGCGGCGAACTGGCCCGGCCGCGTGTACTGCGGGGCGTCCTCCTTCTGGGGCAAGGTGATCGCCGACGGCAGGTTCGGCAGCGGCGGGCGCTTGGCGGCGACGACCGACGCCATCGACGGCCAGTCCGTCGGGTACGGCGTGCGGGCGTTCAGAAGCTGGTGGAAGGTGCGGTCCGGCGCGTGCCCGGTCAAGTTGTAGTAATAGCCGGCGTGGTGGTCGCCAGTGCCCCGGCGGTGGTCGCCCAGGGAGCGGACGACGGCGAGGTGGTGCGCCTGCTTCGCCAAGTGCGGCAGGTGTTCGCAGAGTTGGACGCCCGGAGCCGAAGTCGCAATCGGTTTGAACAACCCGCGGTACTCGGACGGTGCGTCCGGCTTCATGTCCCAGGTGTCGATGTGGGATGCGCCGCCGCTCAGCCAGATGAGGATGGCCGACTTCGCCACCTTCTGCCGACCGGGCGCGGCTTCTGCGCGGCCGGCCAGGTTCACGCCGAAGAACGGCAGTCCGCCGGCCAGCAGGAACGTCCGCCGGGAGTGTGGCGAGGAGAGCAACACGTCGTGAGTTCCGCGGAGGAGCGATCGCGAGTGCGGCCGCGCGAGGCAGGGCACCTATTTTGTACCCGATCCCGCGGCACGACTCAACCGTCCGAACCGGACAATTCTCCTTAAACCCTCGTCAGGCTCCAGCTAGTGAACCCGACGAGCAGCTCGATTCAGTGGACTTACAAGTGATTGCGCCTCGGGCAGTTGCGGGCGGTGGCCGATCCGGCCCGCGCGAATAGTTTCGCCGGCGCGTCGGCGGCCTCGGGCAGTCCGCTGATACTCAAGTGGCTCGCGTCGGACCGGCACGGCCCACCGGCGGCGGTTCGCGACCTCACCCGTCCGTTCGGCGAAGTGGCGGTCGCCCTGTTGCGGCGCGCCGGACCGCCGCAGCGCCCTCGCGGAACTCGTCCGGGGGGCGTGCAAACCGAATCGAAGGACCGCGGCAAACCCAGCGACGACTCATCCGCGTACCCGCTCGCGCTCAACGAAAGCGAAGTCCCAATCAAAATCTCACGGGTCAGTACTTGGGAAAAATGGACGGGGTCGGGAAGCGTTCTTCCAGGTTGGCCCCGTCATTCAGGTACTCCTCACGCGGCACCTGCACTTGCGGCCAGGCACCGGGGCGGACTCGCACTACTCGGGTGGGCCGGAGACCTTCTATGATGAGGTCCGTTTCGAAGCGAATTTGGATGCCGCTGCTCCCGAGCGGGGGTTCGCCGGCAGGCTTCGTGACGTCGAGGATGGAGCCGCGTGAGGCCATGTGAGCGGGACCGTAGGCACCGTGGGTGTGCTTCAGGGTGTTCTCGACCGCGTTCATCATCGCGGGCACGTCCCTCTTGAAATCGGCGTACAGCGCGGCGTCCATCCCGCCGAACAGGGTCGCGGTGACAGTAGCGCGGCCGAACTTGCCGTACTCTACGGAGTCCACCCAGGCGGGCATCCAACGGCTGCGGATGAACGCCTTATGCGTTTCCGTTTGATTCTTGGCGGCTCGCTGCAACGACGCATCATCCAGCCAGATGTCCGAGATGTGAAAGCGAGCGAAAATGCCGTCCGGCGTGGGCTTCCAGGTGATGCCGAGTTGCACGGGCTGGCCGGCGAGTGATTTCTTGCCGCTCGCGGGCCAGGTGCGGTCGGCGATCAGTTCCGCCACCGTGAGGCATTCACGGCCGCGCCAGACGCGCGTGGCGGCGTCGAAGGTCAGCTTTTCTTCTTCGGCCTTGGCGTTCCCACCGATCTTCGGCTCGCGGGTCGCGACGATGATCCCCGCCTCGTTTTGCACGTCCACTTCCTTGAGGTTCCACACTTTGCCCTCGCGCAGGCAGTGGCTCGGCTCGTCTTCGAGCAACAAGACATGATTCTCTGCCGGGAAAATCCCGGCCCCGCGATTGTGATTCCCGTCCAACTTCTTGCTGTTGACCGCTAGTACCGGCACGGGCGAGGTCTTCGGATCCGGCGGGAGAAACGCCCGCACGTGCATGACCGTGCCCAGGGGAACGTCCCGGAGGTCGGCCGGGGCCCCGCGGTAGCGGACCATGCCGTACGGGAGCATCGCGAACGGGTGCGGGTCGGTGCGGAAGAACATTCCCGACCCTTGCACGCGGATGCTGCCGCGGCGGTTGGCATGATCGACGAAGACGAGTTCGCCCCGGTACGAGTGCGCCTTCTCCGGTGGCGGAAACTTTCCCGCCTGCGGTCGGAACGGCTCATCGTTTTCCGGCGGAGCCGCGACCGCGAACGGCGAGAACACGAGGCCGAGGGCAAGGAGCGTCAGCGGGAGAATGCGTGTCATAGCTCGATCACCTTGTTGCTGTCGCCGAACTTGTCCGTCTCGACGCCCATGCGCTGGGCCATCAGGAGCAGCAGGTTGCTCATGTGCGCGTCGGCGTTCGCGGGGCGGCTACACAGCGAATAGTGCTCGCCGGGCTTGTCCAGTTGGTAGCCCTTGAAGTGCCCCTGATTGAAGTCGAGATGGCTGCCGTGCTTCAGGCCCAGGTCCGTGCCGCCGGCCAGCACGAGCGGCAGATTCGCGTTGCCGTGGCTATGGCCGTAGGACATGCCGCTGCCGAACAGGGCCATCGTCGAGCCGAGGAGTGGCTTCCCGTTGAGGTCTTTCGTCTCGGCGAGCCGCGTCAGGAAGTAGCTGAACTGCTCGACGGCAAAAGTGTCGTAATTCGTCAGCTTCTCCATGTAGCCGGGGTCGCCGCCGTGGTGGCTGAGTTGATGGCGGGACTCGGTGATGCCGATTTCGGGAATGGCGAAGGCGTCGCCCTCACCGCCGAGGCTGAAGGTGGCCACGCGGGTGACGTCGGTTTGGAAGGCGAGCACGATCAGATCGTACACGGTGCGGAAATAGTCACCCGCCAGGGTGGCAGGCACGTCGCGGTTGGTCCGCTTGCGATCGGCCTCGGACACCGCAGGAAGCGGCGTATCGAGCCAGGCATCGGCCCGTCGAGTGCGGACCTCCGCCTCCCGGACGGAGGTCAGGTACTGATCAAGGCGGCCCTTATCGGCTGATCCCATGGCTTGTTCGAGTTGCCGCACTTCGACGAGGTTGGCATCGAGCACGCTGCCCTTGCGGCGGAGGGCCTTCCGCTGAGCCGCCGTGCCGCCCTTCGGCGCTTCGAACAGCGAAGCGAAAATCTCGCCGCACCGCCGCATCGAAGGCAGGCGCACGCCGTCGGCGGTCCACGCCAGCGATTCGCCCGTGAGGGCGACCTCCATCGACGGGTACCGCGTCTGCTTCGCGGTGACTTCGGCCATCTTCTGGTCGATGGAGATGGTATTCTTGTCCGACGGGCCGAGTTTGCCGCCGGTCAGCCAGACCGAGATGCAGTTGTGGTGGTGGCCCAGCGCGCCCGGGTGGTGCAGGCCGCTGATCGGCGTGATGGCCGGGCGGTGCTTCTCCAGCGGCTTGAGCGACCGCGAGAACTGGTAATCCTTGCCCGGCGTAGTGATCTGGTAATTCAGCGAATGGACGCCGTTGGCGAGGTAGACAAAGGCGCTCCGGCGAGGCGTGGTGGTCTTCGCTTCCGCTGCCCGTAGCGGCACCATGCACTCGAGAAACGGGAGCGAAATGCAGGTGCCCATCGCGCGCAGCGCGTGGCGGCGATCGATCAGCCAGGATTGCGAGAGTACGTTGCTCATTTCAATTCCCCGGGTTAGCGCTTGCGCATGAGGTCGGACAGGGCCACCAGACGAACGACGTCTTTGAGGCCGGTTGGGCCCTTCTTGGCTTCTGCCACCATCGCCGAAACCGCCTCGCGGTCGTCCACGGTCAGTACACGGCGAAGGGCGTAGGTGCACAGGTGTTCGATGAACGCCTGGAGGAACTTGTCGCGGTCTTCGAGCAGCAGACGTTTGAAATGGACGGGGTCCTTGAACGGACGCCCGTCGGGCAGTACGCCGGCGGGGTCGAGCAGCGGGTCCTCGCCGGTCCCCTTCACCACTTTCTCGCGCGTGCGCCACTGTCCGATGGCGTCGTAATTCTCCCACGCCAGTCCCAGCGGATCAATTTTTGCGTGGCACGCGGCACAGTTCGCGTTGCTGCGGTGCGATTCGATCTTCTGGCGTAGCGTCGCCTTCGGCCGGTCCGGTGGGTTCGGTTCAATGGCACTCACGTTCGCCGGGGGCGGCGGCGGCGTCTTGCCGAAGACCACCTCGCTGACCCACACGCCCCGGTGAACCGGACGGTGGCGGGTGCCGTCCGAAGTTAGCCCGAGAACCGCACCGGTCGTCAGCAGGCCGCCGCGATGATGCTCCGGCTTCAGCGCGACACGCTGGAACCCGCCCGACACCGGTTCCGGCAGGCCGTAGAACTCGCACAGCCGTGAGTTGGCCATCGTCCAGTCGGACTCGATCAACTGATCAATCGGCAGATTCTTCGCGAACATCTCGCGGACGTACTCGACCGGTTCGCGCCGCAGGCTCGTTTCCAACCAGGCGTCGTAGTTCGGGTACAGCTTCTTGTCTGGTGGGAACATGCCGAGTCGGTGAAGCTGCAGCCACTGCCGAGTGAAGTCATCGACGAAGCGGTTGCTTTTGCCGTCCGACAACAGACGGTCCACCGCGTTCTTCAACCCGTCGCCCTTGAGCGTCTCGCGCCTGGCGGCGTCGAGCAGGTGGCCATCGGGCATTGAGCTCCAGAGGAAATACGACAGCCGGGAGGCCAGCTCGGAGTCGGTGAGGCGGTCGCGGACCACCGGCGAGCCTTCCACGAGGTAGATGAAGTGCCGCGACGTCAGCACGCCGTGCAGGGCGACCCGGAACGCGGCAGCCATCGGTTCGCCGTCTTTCCTCTCTTCCTCGAAGGCTTTCAGGTAGCCGGCCAGCTCTTCTCTCTTCACCGTCCGACGCCAGGCCCGTTCGGCAAACCGCCTGAGGTGTTCCGCGACGACCTCATGCGTGGCGTCTTCGGGAGGCAGTAAGTCCTTCCGCCGATCCTTTTCGGCGTCAGTGAGGATCGGGCCTTCCCATTCGATCCAGTCGAGAATCACGGTCGAGAAGAGGCCGTTCCCCTTGTCGTCGAACATCTGCGGGGCGTTCGGATTCAGGAGCCGTGTCTCGCTGCTGTGCGTGAAAATGTAGCTGCCGCTGTTGAGCGCGTTCCGGAAGGCCGCACCGCCGCGGCGGTCGACCACATCGGTGGACACTACGAAGAAATCCAGCGACACGGGCATCTCGAGGAACACATCGAACTCGAACTGCTGCGGCTTGTCCTCCGAGGCGGTGATGTCGAACTCTACGAGCGCGTCGACGGTCTCCTCGCCGGTGCGTTTACCGATACTCAGGTGAGCCGTCTGACCGCCGCGCGGGCGGATGCCGCTGGCCTGGATACGGAGCTTGTACAGCCCGCTGTGTTCTGGCCCGGTTTTGCCGAACCAGTTCGGGGACAACGCGTGGTGGACGCTGCCCGGGTACAGCAATTGGCGCAGCGGCCGCTTGATGCCGAAACGATCCAGAGCGACCTGCTGGTCCTTACCACCGGCGTACCGCAGCTCGG
>JBJSXS010000109.1:0-2310 GCA_046086545.1 Gemmata sp. | reverse complement strand
GAACGCGGCCCGCGCCGCGGCCGCCGAAGCGTGGGCGCGGTTCGGGGCGGTCGATCACCTCGTCTACGCCGTGGGCATCGGCTCGGGCAAGTTCGGGTTCCCGTTCTGGCGGCTCGACCCGGGCGACTGGGCGCGCGTCCTCGACGTGAACCTGACCGGCGCGGCGCGGGTGGCCCACGCGTTCGCCCCGCGGTTCGCCGAGCGCAAGGCGGGCACGATGCTGTTCCTCGCATCGGTCGCCGGGCAGATCGGCTCGCAGACCGACCCGCCCTACAGCGCGTCGAAAGCGGGCCTGATCAACTTCGCGCAGTGCGCCGCGAAGGACCTCGCGCCGTTCGGCGTCCGCGTGAACACGCTGTGCCCGGGGATGATCAAGACGCCGCTGAACAGGTCGGTGTGGCAGGCGTGGGCCGACCGCCAGCCGCCCGAGGCGCGCACCGACTACGACACCTGGGCCGCGGACAAGATCGCGAAGCTCGTGCCCCTTCAGCGGTGGCAAACGCCCGAGGACGTGGCCGCGATGGCGGTGTTCCTGGCCAGCGCCCGGGCCGCGAACGTCACCGGGCAGACCATCAACGTGGACGGCGGGTACGTGATGCACTGGTGAGCGCCCGCCGCCGGCGCCCCGGTGCGGCGCCGCCCGCGGATGTGGGGCGGCACCCGCCGGGCGCCCTCGTCACGCGCCTCCGGCGCGGTTCGGGCGGCCGCGCTCAGCTCCGCGGGGCGCCGCGTTCATAGGATGCCCTTCGCCCGGCGCGCGCGTCGGGGTTCACCACCGGAGCCACACCATGATCCGTATCGTTCGCACGGCCGCGCTCGCGGTCGCCGCTGCCGCCCTCGCAACGTCCGCGCCTGCCGATGACAAGAAGGGCGAGGTGCTGAAGACGGTGACCGAGGCGACCTACGAGTTCGACAAGGACAAGAAGAAGCTGACGGTCCACGCGACCGGTCAGGTGCCGACCGGCGGCTGGAAGGACGCGAAGCTCACCCCGCGCGCGACCAAGGAAGCGCCGAAGGACGGCATCTACGAGTACGACCTGACGGCGGTGCGCCCGGACGGGATCGTGACGCAAGTCATCTCGCAGGTGAAGGCGAGCCACGCCTGGGAGAACCCGCCGGCCGACATCAAGGGCGTGAAGATCTACGGCACCGGCGCCGGCGCGAAGACGGTCAAGTTCGGCAAGTGACTGTGCCGGGCCGGGCGAGTGTGCTCCCCGGGCCGCACGCGCCTGCTCTACTCCTTCACCAGCTCGAGGCCCTTCTCCTCGGCGACCTCCAGCTGCACCGCGCCGGACTTGTTCAGCGACACGGTGCCGGTCGCGCGGACCGTCTTGCCCACGAACGTGTCCGCGCCGGCCTTGGCCCACGCGCCCGCTTGCAGCTTGACCGGCAGCACCACCGCGAAGTTGTCCTTCGCCGTGAAGCTCTTCTGCGAGTTCAGGTACAGGTTGGCCTTCCCGCCGACGGACTGAACGAGGAACTGCACCGTCACCTTCTCGCCGACCTTCTTCGCGGCGTCGGCGGGCGAGAGCACGCCCGCCGGGAGTTTTGCCGGGGCCACCGGGCCGGCGCCCTTCAGCGTGCTCAACCGCACCTTGAACCCGCAGGCGGCGTCGCCGTCCTCGTCGCGGATCTGCACGCCGACGCGCGGGTCGTCGCCGGCCCAGTCGATGGCGACGAACCCGAAGTTGTCCCCGTACGGCATTCCGCTGACGCGCTTGGAGTTGGTCTCCGGCGCGCGCCAGTTTTTGCTCGCCTGGTTGAGCCCGCTGCTGGTGACGTCGTACAGCGGGTAGCTGATCGCCTTCGTGTCCACAGAGATGTCCGCGAGGTGCCGGTCGCCGCTCAGAATGATGACCCCGTTCGCCCCGGTGCTGTTCAAGAGCGCGTACAACTTCTCGCGCTCCTTCGGCATCGTCGTCCACTTCTCGAACGGGTGCTCGTCGGACAGCACCTGAACGCTGGACACCAGCAACCGCACCTCCGCGGGCTTCCTGAGTTGCGCCTCCAGCCACTTCCACTGCTCCGCGCCGAGCATGGTGGCGTCCGGGTCGGTGTTGGGCAGGTACGGCGTGATTCGGGTCCGCGGGTCGAACGCGCCCTTCTTCAGCGGGCTGCGGAAGTACCGCGTGTCGAGCAGAATGACCTGCACGCGCTTGCCCGGCGGGCCGTACACCTCCGCGTGGTACACCCCCTTCCGGGTGCGCCGCGGGTCGTCCGTCGGGGTGCCGAAGAAGTCGTGGAACTCCTTCTGCGCCGCGTCCTTGTGCTCCCACTCGGCGCCCGCGTCGTTCCTGCCGTAGTCGTGAT
>JBJSXS010000108.1:0-6416 GCA_046086545.1 Gemmata sp. | reverse complement strand
CGCGGGATCGAAGCCGAACAGCGACAGCCGGAAGCCGTCCTTGCCGCGGGCCGCGCCGTGGCAGCTGCCGTTGTTGCACCCGTGCTTCATGAAGACCGGCATCACGTCCAGGCGGAAGCTCACCGCCCGCGCCTTCTGCGCGTCGGTCACCTTGACCGCGACCTCGGCCCTCAGGCCGTCGGCTTCGACGAGCAGGGTCGTCGCGCCGTCCTTCTTGGGGCTGAGCGTTCGCCCGGCGAGGGCGGCGACCGCCGCGTCCGCGAACGTGAGCTTCGCGCTCGCCGTCACATCCTTCGTGGTGCCCTGCGCGTCCACGAGCTGTACGACGAGCGACTGCCGGTCCTCCTGCCCCCGGAGTTCGACCGCGGGGGGGAAAACCTTTAGCGCGGGCGCGGCCGCGCCGGCGGGCGCGGCGAGGCCGAGAGCGGCGACGGCGGCGAGGAGTGGGGTGCGCATATCTGGAATCGCTCGGGTGGAGTTACTCGGTCACAGTCGGGTGCTTCAAGAGCGGTCGCGCCGGTCCGGAGGGGCCCAACCCGCGAACCCCGCGCGCCGGGGCCGGCGCGGAACCGGGCGCGTCACCTCTTCGGTTGCGCGCCGCGCTCGGCGTCCACGCGCAGGACGCCGTTGCCGCTCAGCTGGCGCACCGGCTGGCCCTTCTCGGTCACGGTCACGTCCAGCACCACGCCCTGGTAGTTGCCCACCAGAGCGTCGGTCGTCGCGCGAAGGGTGAAGGTAACCTCCTTGTCGGCGGGCGTGATTTCGCGAGTGGCCTCCACCAGCTCGATGCCGCGCGGCAGGCGCGAGAGGGTCGCGGTCGCCCGGCCCTCGAACGCCTGCAGGTGGTTCAGTTTCACGACCAGCGTCGCGGTCTTGCCGCGCTCGACGGAGGCGCGGGGCAGGCGGCCCTCGACGTGCGGCTCCGCCACCCGCAGCACGAAAGGCGCCGAGGCCAGGTAGGTGCGGCCCTCGCCGTCCTGGTACCCGCGGCGCGCCGCCCCGCTCATCGCGGTGAGCGTGAGCTGGTGCGCGCCGGCGGTCGCGTTCCGCGCGGCCCCCAGGATGTACACGCCCTCGGTCTGGCCCGCGGGCACGGTCACCGGCGTCCCGGTGCTGACCCCCAGCGGCTTGCCTTCGAGCTGCACGGTGACCGCGCCCTCGAAGCCCTTCTCGCGCCGGACGCTGAACCTGAGGGTCATTTCGCCGTTCTGAACGAGCGCCGACTTCGGCTCGTCCACCGTCACGGTGAACGGGGCGGGGTCGGTGACCGCGAGCGCGAGCCGGTCGACGGGGACGTGCAGGTAGTAGTCGTTGTTGCCGTAGGCGTTCATCAGGACCGTCTGCCGGTACCCGCTCGCCAGCGCGGACCCGGCGCCGACCGGCCGCACCGCCAACTCGACCAGCACCGCGCCGGGCTGCGCCCCTGCCGCGGCCTCGAACACGACCGGCACCTTCGTGGTGCCCGGGGCGATCTTGGGCGCGTGAAGGGTGACGCCTTTGGGGAGGTTCACGCCCACCAGTTCCAACTCGCCCGCGAACGGTCGGTTGGTCGCGAAAATGCCCACCTGCACCGTGGTGCGGTTGCCGGCGGGGACGGCCACCGACTGCCGCAGCTGCGGCGCGAACTGGTTCTCCGGCTCCGGCGCGATGTAGGTGTACACCGCGTTCTCCTGCGGTGTCACCTCGACGCGGTAGACGTAATCCGCGCCGCCCTCGCCGCGCTCGTCCTCGACGCCCAGGATGTACTCGCCGTCGGCCGGCGCGGTGAACTCCAGCACCGGGTCGTGCGACTCGCGGTTCAGCCCGTTCGCGGGCGCGTAGCCCAGCTGGTTGGGCCGCGAGTCGGCCGCGCGCTGGCCGGGCGTGCCGGCCTTCGCGCTCGCGGGCCTGACCCAGATGGCGGGGTCGAGCGGGGAGCCGAGGGCTTGCGCCAGCGCGTGGAACTTGAACGCCTCGCCCTTCTTCGCCTTGAACCGGAAGCAGTCTACGTCGCCGGGCTTGTCGATGACGCCGTTGAACGCGACGGGCAGCGCCGCCGCGACCGCCGGCGCCGCTTCCGGGGCGTCGTTCGGCTCGGCTTCGAGCACGTTCGGGAACGGCGACACTCGCAGCCGGTTGGGGGAGGGCGCGGGCACGTTCCCGGACACGGCCACGAACGGGAGGTCGCCGCCCGCCTTCGGGAGCTTCACGGTCTGCTCCCAAACGCCCTTCGGGTCGCCGAGAACCTTGACCTTCAGTTCCTCACCGGCCGGGCCGCCGGCGGGGTAGACCGCGGTGGGGCGGCTGAAGGTGCCGACGTGCAGCCGGTACACGTCGTTGGCCCCGTTGTACATGCTGTGGCGCACCTCAACGAAGTACGCGCCGTCGCGCGGGGCGAGGACCGACAGCACCGGGTCCTGCACGTACAGCGCGGAGTCGTCGGCCGCCGCGAGCCTCTTACCGTCGGCGTCGTACACGGCGAGGTGCAGGTCCGGGATGCCGCGCTCGACGCCGAGGCGCGCCGCCTCGACCTCCGCGGACACGCGCTCGCCCTTCTTCACCTCGACGCGGTAGAAGTCCACGTCGGTCGGGTCGTTGATCTTGCCGAGGACGGTGACGTTTAGGGGGACGACGGTCGCGGTCTCGCGCTTGTCGTTGCGGCCCTTCGCGGGGACCTCGTTCTCCTCGACGGTGGGGAACGGCCCGACGAAGAACCGCACGTACTCGGTGAGCCCGTCGGCGGTGCGCAGCCGCAGCCCGTGCGCGCCGGGGGCGCAGTCCGGGGCGAGCTTGAGCTTCGCGCGAACGCGCGACCCCGGCTCGACCGGCACGGCCTTACCGGCCGGACCGATGACGCTCTCGACCACTTCGAGCGATTCGACCGTGATGCCGCTCTCGTAGAACAGCACCTCGCGCGGCTGCTCCAGGTGCTTGCCGCTGAACTCGACCTCCACCGTGGTGCCGCGCTGCCCGCCCGGGGGCGAGAGCCGCGCGAGCTTGGGCGTGCCGGCCGCGGCGACGGTCGCGAGCAGGAGGATCGCGGCGCAAGAGAGCGAGGTGCGGAAGGCGCGCATGGGGTGAGCCCTGGCGAAACCCCGGCCGCGAGGCCGGGGGCGTGAGGTGTGCGGTGGCGTGGGCCGAGCGCCCCGGCCGCGAGGCCGGGGCGGCAAAGTGAGTTAACCGATCAGGTCCTTCACCACCTCGCCGCCGTCGATGATCTCGATGGGGCGGGCGCCCGGGGCCATCAGCTCCTTGTCGGCGTTGATGCCGAGCTGGTGGTACACGGTGGTCAGCACGTCCTCGACGCGCACCGGGTTCTCCTCGGGCTCGCTGGCGGTCGAGTTGGACGAGCCGTAGACGAGGCCCTTCTTGAACCCGCCGCCTGCGACCGCGAGCGAGAACACGCGCGGGAAGTGGTCGCGGCCGGCGCTCGCGTTGATCTTCGGCGTGCGCCCGAACTCGCTGGTCACCAGCACGACGGTCGAGGCCAGCAGGCCGCGCTCGTCGAGGTCGCGGATGAGGCCCGCGAGCGCGCCGTCGAGGCCCGGGGCCTGGCGCTTCATCGCGGTCTCGATGCCCGCGTGCATGTCCCAGCCGCCGTAGCTGACCGTGACGAAGCGGACGCCGGCTTCCACCAGGCGCCGGGCGAGCAGGAACCGCGGGGCCGCGTCGGAGGTGCCGTACAGTTGCCGCGTCGCGGGCTTCTCCTGCTCGATGTCGAACGCCTCGCGCGCCTCCTTCGAGCTGATGAGCGCGTAGGCGCGCTGGTAGAACTCGTCCATCGCGCCGAGCGCCTCGGCGTTCTTGGCCTGCGTGCGGAAGTGGTCGTCGACCACGCCGCGGATCTCGCGGCGGGTGCTGAACCGGCGGTCGTCGACGCCGGGCGGGAGCGACAGGTCGCGCACCTTGTACCCGTTGCGGGCCGGGTCGCTGCCGATGCCGAACGGCCCGAACTGAGCCGGCAGGTAGCCGGTGCCGCCGTACTCGGTGGCGCTGGGGACCGCGACGTAGGGCGGCAGGTTCTTGCGTGGCCCGAACTCGTGGGACACCACCGCGCCCACCGCCGGGTGCTCGATGGCCGGGCTCTTGCGGTACCCGGTGTACATCGTGTACGTCGCGCGGCCGTGGTCCGCCTCCTTGCCCGCGATGGACCGGACCACCGTCATCTTGTCCACGACCTGAGCGACGCTGCGGAAGTTCTCGTTAAGAACCACGCCGGGCAACTTGGTCTTCGCGACCCCGAACGGCCCGCGGTACTCCAGCGGCGCTTCGGGCTTCGGGTCCCACGACTCCTGGTGCGCCATCCCGCCGGGCAGCACGATTTGGATGACGCTCTTGGCGACGCCTTCCTTGCTGATGTAGTTCTTCTGGTCGCCGCGTGCCTGCATCGCGAAGTAGTCGCCGAGCGTCAGGCCCAGGCCGCCAACAACGCCCACGCGAAGGAACTCGCGACGGCCAACTTGGTTCGGGGACATATTGCGGACACCTCAGTTGAGTGGTGATCGGAGCGTTCGTCCCAGCGCGCCACGTGGCAGGCGGTAAATCGGAAACTTAGAAATCGCGACCGGGAAACCGAGCGCGCGGGGCAGGTGCTTAGATATTACCCACGGGCGACGAACGTGCAAGGGTTAATTACCTGGAGTTCACGCAGTTGAGTTGGTGTTGAATCAGTAAGCGGAACTGCTTCCCTCTATTGGTTTTGGATCCAAGGAAGCTCGAAGCAGCGATCTCGGGCAAAACGCTCGTTGCGGCCCCGCCGGACTCGAATGTGGTTAATCGTCGCCGGGGAGTTGCGACGGGTGAGAATGCCGAACTTTTGCCTCAATTTACCGTGTTTACGAACCGCCGGGTGGCGAGGAAACGTGGTTACAGTATCGCGGCTTGATCGACGTGAGTTGCACGGGTCGTTTGCGCAGCTCGGTCGCGTGCGTGGTCCAGCACACTGGTAATCGCAGTGCGCCAACAACCGATGGGCGTGTAGCGCTGGTGGCCGTGCAGTACGGTTCCCGGCCCAGGCATTGGCCTTCTGGGGGCGTCAGGGTGACCGTTGAGGTCCGGTTGGGCGCGGTGGGATCGGAGCCGTTCTCGTTGATGCTTGGCTGGCGCGTTCCGGGCCGCGAGCGCCCGCTGGTGCTACCCCTCCGTCGCAGGGCTCCGCGGGTGGCTCGATGGTGGGTGTGGCACGTGCATGCGTACCAGGTCGTTGGGGCGTGGCGGACGCAACGCGAGTATGAATCAGCGCTTTGGTGTCGAGGCGTTTTTGGTTCGTACGCGGGTGTCGATTCGTCGCCGGTTGTGGTTGGCGGCGTGGGCGTTGTGGCGTCTCAACTTGTGGGGCGCGGACTCGTTCGAGCGGTTGCCGGCGGCTGTAGCGTTACCCCTGGCGAATCCGCAAAGTCGTCACCTGGCTCTTCGAATGGGTTGGCACGTTACCGCGACAACTCCGCCGCCCGCATCCAAAAGCCCCAGCTCCGCACCGGGTGAACTCCGGGCCGCGAACCTGTTGCGGCACGCGTGTTCCTCGGGTAGGTTCGTCGCAACCTTCTCCGAGATTCGCCATGCAGTCACTTTCCCGCCGTCAGTTCCTTTCCGCCGCCGGGCTGGCCCCGCTCGCACCCGGCCTACGCTCGTACACACTCGCACAGGAGAACCAGCCCGCGGCGCTCGCCCCGCTGAACCGGCTCCCGCGCACGGTGCAGGAGTGGTACGTCGAGCATGTCCGCGCCGCCGGGCGGCGCAATGCGGAGGCCCTTGCCGGGCTCAAGACGAAAGCCGACGCGGAAGCCTACGTGCGGGTCACGCGCGCGAAGGTCGCGGAGTGCTTCGGCAAGTTCCCCGAGAAGACCCCGCTGAACGCGAAGGTGACCGGGAAACTCGAGCGCGACGCGTACACGGTCGAGAAGGTGATCTTCGAGAGCCGGCCGCAGTTCTTCGTGACCGCGAACCTGTACCTGCCGAAGGGCGCGAAGGGGCCGCGGCCGGGCGTGGTGGGTTCGTGCGGGCACTCGCACAACGGCAAGGCCGAACCCGCGTACCAGTCCTTCTGCCAGGGGTTGGCGCGGATGGGCTACGTCGTGCTCATCTTCGACCCCATCGGGCAGGGCGAGCGCTTGCAGTACGCCCACATCGAGAAGGGGCACCGGCCCGGGGTCGGGGTGGGCGAGCACCTGCTCGCGGGGAACCAGCAGTTCCTCGTCGGCGAGTTCGTCGGCAACTGGCGCGCCTGGGATGGCATCCGCGCGCTGGACTACCTGCTCACGCGGCCCGAAGTGGACCCCAAACACGTCGGCATCACCGGCAATTCCGGCGGCGGCACAATGACGACATGGCTCTGCGGCGTAGAGCAGCGCTGGACGATGGCCGCGCCGAGCTGCTTCGTGACCACGTTCCGCCGCAACCTGGAGAACGAGCTTCCCGCCGACACCGAACAATGCCCG
>JBJSXS010000107.1:0-19637 GCA_046086545.1 Gemmata sp. | reverse complement strand
CGTCTCGACCCGGGCCCTCAAGCCCGAGTACGCGATCCTGATGTCGGCCACCGCGAACTTCGTCGGCGCCCTCACGGGGACGGCGGTCGCCAAGACGATCGCCTCGGGCATCGCGACGACCCCGAGCGGCGACGCGGGGCGCACGATCCGGGTCGCCTGCCCGACGCTCATGCCGATGAAGTTCTTGCCCAGCGGCGCGAGCGGCGCGTCCGGCTGGAAATCGACCACCCCGATGGGAACGCACTCGAAGTTCCGGGTCGCGTACCGGACCACGAGCGGCCCGGTCCCGCCGGTGCGCGCCAGCCAGTCGTCGTAGATCGGCTTCGACACCATCACCAGGAGCGACGGGATGCGGTCCCACAGCTGCCCGGCCTTCGGGAAGTCGCCCGCGGCGACGGCGGCGAACACCGGAAGGAGCTGCCACTTGAGCGCGCGGCTGACCTCCAGCTGCTCGACCTTGACCTTCAGCGCGTTGTCGTCGCTGAGCAGCTGCGAGGACACCTCGGCCCCGACGAGGACGGCCGATCGGTTGTCGAGGTCCGGGAGGGCGACGCGGTCGAAGATGAGCGGCTGGACCGACTTCACGCCCGGCACCCCGGCGGCGCGCACCTCGTCCGCGACCGACGCCAGCACGCCGGCCTCGCCGTTGGTGATGTACAGTTCGGCGTCACCGCCGGGGGTGGTGGTGTCCTGGGCGGCGGCCTCGATGCACTGGTTCAGGATCCGCGCCGACACGAGCGTGGCGACGCCCAGCGCGATGCTGACCACGATGAGCGCCGCGCGGTCCCACCGCTGGAGCAGATAGCGCAGGGCCAGAAGTCGGTACACGGACATGCGCGCCCCTTCAAACCCGCCCGGCGCCCCTCCGGGGCGAGCGCCGAGCGGTTCGGTCCCCTCACAAACGCCGCGCTAGCGGGTCCGCCGCAGCGACGCCCACGCGCCGCCGCCCCGGTCCAGCGCCGGCGGCCCGTCGGCGATCAGCACGAGGAACAGCCGGAACACCTTCGCGTCACTCATCTTCTGCCAGTTTCGAGCCACAGCCCGAGCGGGAACCTGCGGCCGGCAGGCACCGGCCGCAAAGGTGAGCCGCCAGACTTTCGGCGCCTCGAACCACGGGCGGCGCCGCGGCCCATCCCGTCCAACTCGCGCGCCCCGGGCGCCCGCTCGTAGTCCGCGGCCCGGCCCTGGTCGCACCCGTTCGGCGCGGCGCGCGAGACCTCAACGTGTCGCCCTCGGCGCTGTACGCCTTCGCCCTCTTCTGGGGCCCCGCTTCCGGCGGGGTGTGAGCACCGCGCCGCGGTCCGGCAAATGGCCGTGCCGCCCGGTTCGGCGGGATCGGAGCGATTCACAGCGGGGGCGCAGGCGGGGCACCCGGCTGTCGGCACGAGTCGCGCCCCGCCGGGGCGAGCGGCGAACGCCGGCCGCACTCAGACCGCGCGACGAACGGGCTCGTCCGACTCGATCAGGCCGTCGCGGATGCGCACCAGCCGCGTGCCGTAGGACGCGCCGTTGGGGTCGTGGGTGACCATGACGACCGCGCGCTTGCCCGGCTCCGGGAGCTTCGAGAGCAGTGTGAGGATCTCGCGGCTGGTCGCGGTGTCGAGGTTCCCGGTGGGCTCGTCGCACAGCACCGCCTCCGGGTCCGCGACCAGCGCCCGGGCGACGGCGACGCGCTGCATCTCGCCGCCGGACATCTCGTCCGGGAAGTGGTCCGCGCGGTGCGCCAGGCTCACGCGCTCCAGGCACTCGCGGGCGCGCACGAGCGCGGCACCCCGCGGGGTGCCCCGGAGGAGCAGCGGGAGCGCGACGTTCTCCGCGCCCGTGAGGGTGGGGAGCAAGTTGAACGCCTGGAACACGAACCCGATGCGGTCGCGCCGGAGCAGCGACCGCTGCCGGTCGGACATGGCTTGCAGGTCCCGGCCGTGGAACACGGCCCGCCCGCCGCTGGGCGTGTCGAGCGCGCCCATGAGGTGCATGAGGGTCGATTTGCCGGACCCGGACGGCCCCATGATGGTGACGAACTCACCGCACCGCACGCGCAGCGTGACGCCCCGCACCGCGCTCACCGTGCGCCGCCCCTGCGTGTACGTTTTCACCGCGTCCAGGAGTTCGATCATGCTCTGCCTTTAGCCCCGGTCACGTCGTCAGCTTCCGGTACTTGATGCGGGTCGGGTGGTCGGCCGCGGGGCCGAGCCGGGCCCGGCGCTGCTCCTCGTACGTCTCGAAGTTCCCCTCGCACCACACCACCTTGCTGTCGCCCTCGAAGGCCAGAATGTGGGTCGCGATGCGGTCCAGGAACCAGCGGTCATGCGAGATCACCACCGCGCACCCGCTGAAGTTGCTCAGCGCCTCCTCCAGCGCGCGGAGCGTGTCCACGTCGAGGTCGTTCGTCGGCTCGTCCAGTAACAGCAAGTTGCCCCCGCTGCGCAACAGCTTCGCGAGGTGAATCCGGTTCCGCTCGCCGCCGGAGCAACTGCCCACGATCTTCTGCTGGTCCGGCCCCTTGAAGTTGAACTTCGCGCAGTACGCCCGGCTCGCGATCCGCTGCTTGCCCAGGACGATGTAGTCCGACCCGCCGGTGACCTCCTCGAACACCGTGTTGTTCGGGTTCAGCGCGTCGCGGTTCTGGTCCACGTGCGCGACTTTCACCGTCGGCCCGACCGTGAGCGTCCCGCCGTCCGGTTGCTCCTGGCCCACGATCATTTTGAAGAGCGTCGTTTTGCCCGCCCCGTTCGGGCCGATGATGCCGACGATCCCGCCCTTCGGGAGGTTGAACGTGAGGTCGTCGTACAGGAGGATGTCGCCGTAGCCCTTCTTCACGCCCTCGGCGCGAACCACCAGGTCCCCGAGCGGCGGCCCGGACGGGATCTGGATGGTCAGCTCCTTTTCGTCCTCGTCGATCACCTGCTCCTGCAGCTTCTCGATGTTGGCGAGACGCGCTTTGCTCTTCGACATGCGCGCGCGGGGCGAGCTCTTGGCCCACTCCAGCTCGCGCTCGAGCTGCTTCTGGCGAGCGCTCTCCTGCTTCTCCTGCACCGCGAGCCGGCGGCGCTTCTGGTCGAGCCACCCGGAGTAGTTGCCCTCGTAGGGGTATCCGCGGCCGAAGTCGAGTTCCAGAATCCACTTCGCGACGTTGTCGAGGAAGTACCGGTCGTGGGTGACCGCGACCACCGCGCCCGGGTAGCCCGCGAGGTGGTGCTCCAGCCACTCCACGCTCTCGGCGTCGAGGTGGTTCGTCGGCTCGTCGAGCAACAGGAGGTCGTGGCGCTGGAGCAGCGTTTTGCACAGGGCGACGCGGCGGCGCTCGCCACCGCTCAGGCGCTCGACGGGCGCGTCCGGCGGCGGGAGCCGCATCGCGTCCATCGCCACTTCGAGCGTGCGGTCGAGGTCGTAGGCGTTGGTCGCGTCGATCTCG
Source organism: Gemmata sp. (assembly GCA_046086545.1). Taxonomy (GTDB): domain Bacteria; phylum Planctomycetota; class Planctomycetia; order Gemmatales; family Gemmataceae; genus Gemmata. The sequence continues at coordinate 16,222 of JBJSXS010000107.1, read as the reverse complement.
GCCTGCACCTTCTCCATCTGGGCCGACAGCTTGTCGAAGTCCGCGTCCGGGTCGCCCATCGCCTCGCCGATCTCCTCCTGGCGCTTCAGCAGCGCGCGGACCGGCGCGACGGCCTCCTCCACGTTTTCGAGCACGCTCTTGCCCGGGGTGAGGTGCGGCTCTTGCGGGACGTAGCCGATGGTCGCGCCGGGGTGCGGCCACGCCTCGCCCATGAACTCCTTGTCCACGCCGGCCATGATCTTCAGCAGCGTGGACTTGCCGGCCCCGTTGGACCCGATCACGCCGATCTTCGCGCCCGGGTAGAAGTTCAGGTTGATGTTCTTGAGGATCTCTTTCTTGCCGTAGTGCTTGGTCAGCTCGCGGATGTTGAACACGTAATGGTCGGCCATGATGCCCTCGCAGCTCCTTCGGTCCCGGTGAGAGAATCTTAGCGGGAAGTGCGCGGCGGGGTAACGCGAGTTGGCGGGCGCGAAGCACCTGCCCCTCTCGCCCCCGCCCCGTAGGGCCGGGGCCGGTGGGGGGCATTGCCGTTGTTCAAAGGCTCACTTCGTGCCGACGAGCGCCTTGCTCTCCACGCTGGGGCACCAGTTCTTCTCGATGTACTCGATGATGAGTTGGGTGCCCTTGTCGTGCGCCACGAACGGCCTCGCCTTCGGGTCGTACATCGCGTCCGTCAGGTCGCGCACCAGGAACGTGCGCACGTCCCACCGCACCATCTGCTTGATCGCGAACGTGCGGTTCAGCACGCACATGTTGGTGTGGACGCCCAGCACGAACACCGTGTCGATGCCCTTCTCCTTCATCATGCTGTACACCTCGGCCCCGCTGTCGGTGACGTAGTCCTTCTTCTCGTCGATGGCGATGGCCGCGTGCTGGCGGGTCCACGCCTTGTAGAACTTGGCCGGCTTCTCGTCGTCGCACCCGCCCTGCGTGTCGTCCACCGGGAGCGGCGGGTTCGGCAGGTCTTTGTTCTTCGGCGGCTCGGCCCTCTTCGTCTCCTGGGCGCGCCGGCGGGCCGGGTGGTCCTTGTAGAACGCCATCGTGTCGGACGGGCAGTGGACGATGGTCATGCCCCTGTCGCGGCACGCCTTCAGCACCGGTTCGGTCTTCTTCGCCAGCTCGCCGCACCGCGCCGCCGCGCTCTTGCACCAGTGGTCGTCCCACATGTCGCACACCACCACCGCGCACTTCGCGGGGTCGATCTCGTACGCGACGTTCGCCGGCGCGTCCCTTTTGACGTCCGCCGTCTTAGTGGCGCCGGTCGCCGGGTCGGTCACGACCTGCCGCTCGGCGATCTCGACGATCCGGCGCGCTTCGATCTTGGCCTTGGCGGGGGGGTCGGCGGCGGGCACGGCGACGGTCCCGAGGCCGAGGGCGGCGAGGGCCGCGGGGAGGAGGGGGCGCAGCACGTGTGTTACTCCGGGGGAAGTTCGGTCCGCGTCCCGATGATACCCACCGGACCGGGAGCGAGAAACGAAAAGACCCCCGGCACGGTGCCGGGGGTCGGGTTTGCGCGCCGCGCGGGCCGGCTCAGTTGCAGCCGCCACAGCCGTGGCTCTTGCCGCCCTTGAACAGGCCGCCCTTGAACAGGCCGCCCTTGCTGCCGCTGCCGCACCCGCCGCAGGTGCTGGCGGTGCAGGGGGACTCGCACGGCGAGGCACACGGGGTGGCGGCCGGGGCCGGCGCCGGGGCCGGGACGAACGTGCGGACCGCGACCTTCACGACCTTTTCGGTCGGGACGCACTTCATCACGTCGCGGGTGCCGGTCTTCTCGACCTTGTTGCACGTCGTGACGTTCACTTCCTTCTCGACGTCCACCCAGTGGGCCACCTTGCGGGTGCCCGTCTTCTCGACCGGCACGCACTTGGTCACGTTCACTTCCTTCTCCACCCAGACGGTCTCGTGGGTGGTGACGGACTTCTTCTCCTTCTTCTCCACGCGGTTGTAGGTGGTGACGTCCACCATGATCTCGCGGGTCACCTTCTGGCGCTGCATCACGGTCTTGGTGACGACCTGCGGGCACGCGGGCTCGCACGGGGCGGCGCAATCGTTGTGCTTCTTGCCGCACAGGCGGGCCAACAGCCCGCCCTGCTCGCCGCAGGCCGGGGCCGCGGTGCAGGTCACGGTCACCGGGACGCACACCCACTCGCACACGGTGCGCGGCTGCTTGGTGACGACCGGGACGCAGGTGTAGGTGGTGAACTCAACTTCCTTCGTCACCGGCTTCGACTCGGCGACCTTGACCTTCTCCTTGGAGGTGACCAGCTCGTTGACGGTGTACTTGAACGACTCGTCCTTCCACGCCTGCTCCTTGACCTTCACCTTCTCCTTCTTCGTGACCGGCTCGCTGACGGTGTACTTGTACTCTTCCTTGACGGCGACCCACTCCTTGACCGTCACCTTCTGGTCAACGTAAGTGGTCACATAGCTGCCGCACCCGCCGTGGGTGCTGGTGCTGCAGTCACTGCTCTTCCTTCCGCCGAACGCGGCCGCTTCATTGGTGGTCGTGGCCACCGCGATCGCGAGCAGGGCAACGCCGAACAAACGACTTTTCATTGCGAAAGCTCCACTGACAGGATGGGGAGTGGGGCGCCCGCTACGTCCCTGCTGCGAACCGGCCCTTGAACAGTCGACCCAAACGGGGCGGGCATTACAGGTTGCCCAAACACCCCGGACGGGCCCGACGACAACCAACGTACTCGTCGGACGAATGGTAGGCAACGGAAACTGCACGTTCTGGGTAATTTTTTCACCCGGATGCAGGCAGCGCCGCACCGACCGATCGTACCGATTGGTGGCAGAGTGCCGACCGGGCGAGTAGGATCATCCCGGCGTGTCGCAAATTCTGCCAACCCGCCAACTTGTACTGGAGCCGAGCATGCAATCTCGATGCCTCTCCCGCCCGCTCGCAATGATTGCGCTGATGGGCGCGGTCGCACTGGCCGCCCTCGCCGCACCCGCCACCCGCGCCGCGGAGGGCGACGGCTGGATCCAACTGTTTAACGGGAAGGACTTTACCGGCTGGAAGATCCCCAACCCGCCGAGCGGACAGTTCAAGGGATCAAAGGAGGTCAAGAACGACGCCGGCAAGGTGATCGCGTTCGTCGGGGTCGAGAAGGACAAGAAGAGTAAGGACGGGAAGGACACCCCGGGTAAGGAAGTCACACTGTGGCAGGTCAAGGACGGGCTGATCGTCGGCGGTGGCCCCGCGAGCCACATCTTCACCGAGATCGAGGCCGACAACTTCCACTACCGCGTCGAGGCCAAGATCAACGACAAGGGGAACAGCGGGCAGTACTTCCGCACCAAGTTCGGCCCCGGGTTCCCGCAGGGGTACGAGGCGCAGATCAACGCCACGCACGGCGACAAAATCAAGACCGGCAGCCTGTACATGCCCGGCGTGAAAGACGTGCTGGTCCTCGACACCGCCCCGCACAAGCCCGAGGAGTTCTTCACGCAGGAGGTGATCGCCAACGACGACCACATCCAGATCTTCGTGAACGGCAAGAAGACGGTGGACTACAAGGACCCCAAGAAGACGCACACGAAGGGCCACTTCGCGCTCCAGGGCCACGACCCCGGCAGCGTGATGACGTTCAAGAAGGTCGAGTACAAGCCGATCAAGAAGTAGCGCAAGCACTTGGGTCTGGCCCGCAGAGCGGGCGGCCGGTAGGGGTTGCTCGAACACTCGCGGCACCCTGGGACAACACCGGCCGCCCGCTCTGCGCGGCTAAAGCCGAGCGGTCACTTCTTCTCGACCGACAGCGCCAGCGCCGCGGTCGCCCAGCCCGTTGCCGAGCTGGCGATGAACTGGTCCTTCTCGTGCGGGAACCCGCTCTCGTAGTACGGCTGGAACGGCTTGCTCCGGGACCGCACCAGCCACGTGCCGTCGGCCTTCTGGGTCTTCAGCAGGTAGCCGAGGCCGGCGCGGTACACCGGCGCATCGGTCTTCAGCCCGCCGCCCAGGTGCAGCGCGACCAGCGCCGAGCCGGTGGCGTAGGCGTCCGAGCGCCCGCCGTCGCGCTGCGCCCAGCCGCCGTCCGCCTTCTGGGTTTGCTGAAGCTCCCACGCGGCCGCGGCCACCTCCTTCGCCTCGGCGCCGCTCTCCCTCAGCGCGAGCAACCGGAACACGCGGTCCTCGGTGTCCTTCGCGGGCGCCTTCACGAGCCACGCCCGCGCGCTCTCGACGCGCTTCGCGGTCCGGGCCTTGTCCGCGTTCGCGGGCGGCCCCCAGAAGTTCAGCGCGCGGACCGCGAGGTACGTCGTGGTGAAGTCGCTCGCCTCGGTCGGCGGGCGGCTGCTGCCGGTGCGCCAGTGGTCGCGGTCGGCCTGTGTCTTCAGCAGGTACTCGACCACCGCGGCGGTGTTGGCGTCGGGCTTGTGCCCGGCGAGTTCGAGCGTGAACAGGGCGTACCCCGCGGTGTCCGCCGCGCCGCCGGTGCCCTGCCCGTTCTGGAACCGGGCGCGGTTCGTCTCGATGAAGTGCGCGATGTGAGCCGCCTGTGCCCTGAGCAACTCCGGCTTCACGTCGAACCCGCGCCCGTTCGCGGCGTTGAACGCGAGCATCGGCGGCGCCTGGTTGTGGCACGCGAAGCACGTCTTCTGCTCGGCGTGCCCGGCCGCGCCCTTCTGAAGGAGCGGGAGGGCGGCCCCGACCGCGGCCCGCACCTCTTTCGCGGTGGGGTTGGGCGGCGCCGAACTCGGGAGCGGGACGACGACGAAAGCGAGAAGTGAGAGCATTGGGCCGCCTCGAGAGAGATGCCCCCGTTATACTCCACCCGCGCCAAAAGTTACGACTGGCGAAATCCGTATGATGCGGGAACCCGCTCCCCCGCCGAGGTGGTCATGGACGCGCCCGCGTTCACCTGCCGGTTCGAGTTCACCCCCGACCACCGCGCGGTCGTGGTCGCGCTGGCCGGTCGGCTCGACCCGGAAGCGGTGGCCGAACTGCACCCGCAGATTCAGGAAGTCTACCGCGCGGGGGTGCGCCGGTTCGTGTTCGACATGACCGACCTGCGGCACGCCGGCAGCCTCGGGCTGCGGCTCCTGGTCGGGCTGCGCACGCAGTTGAAGCCCGACGGGGCGGTAGCGCTGTGCGGCGCGCCCCCCGCGGTCCGCTCGCCCCGTCACCGTTCAGACCGCTACTTCCCGACCTGTTGCTTCGCGGCCTTGACCACCGCATCGACGGTGAAGCCGAAGTGCGGGAGCAGGTCCTTCAGCGGGGCCGACGCGCCGAACGACCGCATGCCGACGATCGCGCCGGTGCTACCCGCGTACCGCTCCCACCCGAACGCGCCGCCCATTTCGACGCACACGCGGGCCTTCACGGTCGGCGGGATCACGCTGTCGCGGTACGCTTGGTCCTGCTTCTCGAACAGCTCCCACGACGGCAGGCTCACCACGCGGGCCTTGATCCCATCGGCCGCGAGCCTGTCGGCCGCGTCCGCCGCGAGCGACAGTTCGCTGCCCGTCGCGATGATGAGAAGATCAGGGCTGTCCACCTTGTTCAGCGCGTAGCCGCCCCTCGCGACGCCGGAGGCCGCGTTGTATTTGGTGCGGTCGAGCGTCGGCAGGTTCTGGCGCGTCATGCACATCACCACCGGGGCGTGCGTCTGCTGCAGCGCGACCTTGTACGCCTCCGCCACCTCGTTCGCGTCGCCGGGCCGCAGCACGATCAGGTTCGGGATCGCGCGCAGCGACATGACCTGCTCGATCGGCTGGTGCGTCGGCCCGTCTTCGCCGACACCGATCGAGTCGTGGGTGAACACGTACAGCACCGGCACGCCCATGATCGCGGCCAGCCGGATCGGCGGGCGCCCGTAGTCCGAAAAGATGAGGAACCCGGAGCCGTAGGAGCGCAGCTTCGATTGCGCCATGCCGTTCATGACGGCGCCCATGCCGTGCTCGCGCACGCCGAAGTGGACGTTGCGCCCGCCCCAGTTCTTGGGCGAGAACACCCCGGCGCCCTCGAACTTCATGAACGTCTTCGTCGAGGGGTTCAGGTCGGCCGACCCGCCCACCATGTACGGCACGTTCTTGGCGATGGCGTTCAGAACGGTGCCCGAGCTTTCGCGGGTGGCGACGCCCTTCGCGTCGGCCGGGAACACCGGGATGTCCTTGTCCCAGCCCGCGGGCAGCCCGCGCGCCTCCATCGCCTCCAGCTCGGCGGCCTCCTTGGGGAACTTCGCCTTGTAGTCCGCGAACAGCTTGGCCCACTCGGCGCGGGCCGCGGCGCCGCGGGCCCCGATGCCCTTCCTGAACTGGTCGTACACGCCGTCCGGCACGTAAAACGATTGGTCCTCGGGCCACCCGTAGAACTTCTTGGTCAGCTTGATCTCGTCGGCGCCCAGCGGCTCGCCGTGGGCCGCGTGCGTGTCGGCCTTGTTGGGCGAGCCGTACCCGATCACCGTCTTCAGCGCGATGAACGTCGGCCGGTCGGACTTCTTCGACGCCTCGATGGCCTTCGTCATGCCGTCGAGGTCGTTGCCGTCGGTCACGCGCAGCACGTTCCAGCCGTAGGCCTCGAACCGCTTCGGCACGTCCTCGGAGAACGCGAGGTGCGTGTGCCCGTCGATGGTGATGCCGTTGTCGTCGTAGATGATGGTGAGGTTGTTCAGCTTCAGGTGCCCGGCGAGTGACGCGGCCTCGCTGGCGACACCTTCCATCATGCAGCCGTCGCCGCAGATCGCGTACACGCGGTGGTCGAACAGCTTCTCGAACCCGGGGCGCCCGTAGAAGCCGGCGCGCCACTTCTGCGCGATCGCCATGCCGACCGCGTTGCCGACCCCGGTGCCGAGCGGGCCGGTGGTGGTCTCCACGCCGGCGGTGTAGTCGCTCTCCGGGTGCCCCGGGGTCTTGCTGTTCAGCTGGCGGAACTTCTTCAGTTGGTCCATCGGCAGCGACTCGCCGGCGAGCACCTTCCCGTGGTGCAGGTCGGCGTCGCGGATCTGCGCGAGGTGGATGAGCGAGTACAGCAGCATCGAGCCGTGACCGTTGGACAGCACGAACCGGTCCCGGTTGGGCCACAGCGGGTCGGCCGGGTCGTAGTTCAGGTGCCGGTTCCACAGCACGTAAGCGACCGGCGCCAGCCCCATTGGCGCCCCGGGGTGCCCGGAGTTGGCCTTTTGCACCGCGTCCATGGCGAGTGTGCGGATGGTGTTGATCGCGGTAACATCCAGCGTGGCGAACTCGCTCATTGCGTGCGGACCCCCTCACGAGGTGGGATAGAGTGCGGCTACAGGATGATATGAAGTAGGCCAGAACGCAAGCAAAAGAGGGGAGAAGATTTCGGCAGGTGGGTGCAGGGGAGCATTCGCCACGGAATCACGGCCGGCACGGGGCAGAACGAAGAGCGGGGGTAAGGCAGCGGTCGAAGTCGAACTCCGTTCTTTCTCGACTGTTGTCTCCCGGTGTGACTCCGTGGTGAATGTCTCCTCTGTCTTCGGCCCTACACCTGCACGCGCGGCGCCCCCTCGACATCGAACGCCACCGCCGGCGGCTTCCCGCCCTTTGCGGGACACGCCTTCAGGAGTTTGCCGCTCGCTACGTCCCACAGTTTCGCCGCGCCGTCCGCGCCCGCCCACCGGGAGCCGGTGAGGCGGTCGGGTTCGCGAGCCGGTTCAGGTTCCGGAGTTCTTCCGCGCGCGGTGTGCGGTGCGCAGTTCCGACAAGCGGCGCATCGACGTTCGCGCCGGCGAGGAACGCGCGATCGGCGGCCCCGGCGCCAGTACCGACACACGCGAAATGAGCTTCATCGGCCCCGCGTGCGTGTTCAAAAGACGGCCGGAGGTGGGCGTTTGGGGTCGTCCGCCGGGGTACGGGGGGTTGCGCGTGTCCCGGGTGTAGCGCCGCGAAAGTGCTAAATTTAAGGCCAAATCACGCTCCGAGAGCGGTTAGACAAAAAAAATCTGGATATTTCAAGGGAAATCGAGTTGTCTTGTTGACAAATGCCCTTGAAACTCCTTAATTTTCAAGCAGTTCCTTTCCATTTACCTTTGTTGGAGTGTCCAGCATGGCCAAGGCTGCGAAGTCGTCGGGCAAGAAGGCCTCGAAAAAGGCGCTGACCAAGTCCCAACTGGTGACGCACATCGCCGACAAGACGGAACTGAGCAAGAAGCAGGTCGAGGCGGTCCTGACCACCATCGTGGATGCGGTGACCGAGCAACTCGGGTCGAAGGGGCCGGGCAAGTTCGTGTTCCCCGGGCTGGCGCGCATGTCGCTCACCCCGGTCAAGGCGCGGCCGGGCGGGGAGAAGAAGATCAACCCGCTCAACGGCAAGGAGTACGAGACCAAGCCGCGGCCCGCGTTCAACAAGGTGAACATCCGCCCGATCAAGGCGATCAAGACCGCCCTCGCGTAACGCGCGGGCCGGCCGACGAACGAGGGGGGCTTCGGCCCCCCTTCTGCATTTCTCCTCAGCAGAACGGGCGCAGCACTTCCGCGACGCACGGGCCGAGCGCGGCCAGGTTGTAGCCCCCCTCCTGCACGATCACTGTTGGCAGGTCCAGTTCGCGTACCCTGGCGCCCAGCTCGGCGAAATACGGGGTCGGCAGGCGGAACCCGCCGATCGGGTCCGACTCGTGCGTGTCCGCGCCGAACGAGAACACCAGGAACGCGGGACGGAACTGGGCCACCGCGTCAACCGCGCGGGCGAGGGCCGGCCGGTACTCCTTCACCCCGGTGCCGGGCGGCAGTGGAACGTTGAGGTTGGCGCCCAACCCCGCGGCGGTGCCGGTTTCGTCGGCGAACCCCGAGAAGAACGGGTACAGCCCGCCCGGGTCGCCGTGGACCGACACGGTCAGCACGTCGGGCCGCGCGTAAAAGATGTGCTGCGTGCCGTTCCCGTGGTGCACGTCGAGGTCGAGCACCGCGACCCGGCCCCGCTTCGACAGGCGCTCGGCCGCGACCGCCGCGTTGTTGAAGTAGCAGTACCCGCCGCACCGGTCGTGTTCGGCGTGGTGCCCCGGCGGCCGCGTCAGCACGTACACGCCCCTCTCGGCGCCGCCGGCGACGAGGTCCGCGGCGCGGGCCGCCGCGCTCGCGCCCCCGAGAGCGGCCGCGAACGTGCCCGGGAGGATCGGCGTGTAGGTGTCGAAGCAGTACCGACCGCGCATCGCGCGCGCCCCCGTGGCGCGCGGGCTCGGGCCGAACGGGAACACGGTGGGCCAGAGCTGCTTGGCGGCGGGGTCGCGGGCCCGCTTCGCCTCGGCGCTGGCCTCGCGCAGGTACGCGACGTAGGCCGCGTGGTGGACCGGCCCGAGGCACTCCTCGCTCGGTTTGGGCGGCTCTTCAAAGCGGAACCCGCCCGCCGCTTCGAGCGCGGCGCGGGTCGCCTCCAGGCGCGCCGGCGCCTCGTAGCACGGGATCATGGCCCCGCTCTCCCACTCCCCCGGCGGGGCGTGGTCGGTGTGCTTCGGGTTCGCGATCACGCGCATGGTGTTTCGTGTTTCGTGTTTCGTGCGCCGCGGTGAGCGGGCGCACCCGCTTCGGTGTGGCGAAGAAATGCATACACTAGACACCGAACGCGAAACACCAAACACCAAAAGCCATGCCGCGCATTCTGATCGCCGACGACAACCCGTCCAACGCGGACCTGCTGGACGCGCACCTGGACGGGTCCGGGTTCGAGACGAAGCTGGTTCACACCGGCACCGACGCCATCGCCGCGGCCGGCGAGTGGCAGCCGGACCTGCTGCTGCTGGACGTGATGATGCCCCGGATGAGCGGGTTCGAGGTGTGCCGCCGGCTCCGCGCCGACCCGGCCACCGCCGGCATCTCGGTGCTGATGGTCACCGCGCTCGACCAGGCCAACGACGTCGAGGCCGCGGTGGACGCCGGCACCGACGACTTCATCACCAAGCCGATCAACAAGAACGAGCTGCTGCTGCGGGTGCGGGCGATGCTCGACAGCCGCCGCGAGGGCGCCCCCGTCGAGCGCGCGCTCGCGTACCTGGGGCGCGTGCAGCAGGGGCTGTGACCGCTCGGGTGCCGTTACCCACTCGCTCGTTCGCTCGGGGGGCTGACGCCCCCCGCTCGCCTTTGGAGAGACCGTGCCCATTCCGAAAGTGATCCTGAAAGCCAAGCGCGCGCAGCCGTTCTTCGGGCGGCACCCGTGGGTGTTCGCCGGGGCCACCGAGCGCGTCGAGGGCGCGCCGGCAGACGGCGACGAGGTCGAGCTGGTCTCGCACGGCGGGACCTTCGTGGCCCGCGGGCTGTTCAACTCGCGATCGAAGATCCAGGTGCGGCTTTATTCCTGGGACGAGGGCGTCACCCTGGACCGGGACTTCTTCCGCGCGCGGCTGTCGCGCGCGGTCCGGCTCCGGCACGACGTCCTCAAACTGAACGGCCCGGGCGCGGGCTACCGCGTGTGCTTCAGCGAGTCCGATTACCTGTCGGGCATGGTGGTGGACAAGTACGGCGACTGGCTCACGGTGCAGTTCACCGCGCTGGGCCTGGCGAACCGGCGGGCGGTGCTGACCGACGTGCTGCGCGAGCTGCTGAACCCGAAGGGCATCTACCTCCGCACCGAGAAGGGCATCGGCAAGCTCGAGGGGGTCGAGTTGCACGACCAGCTGCTGTGGGGCGAGCCGCCGCCGGCGGACCTGAGCATCGCCGAGAACGGGATGCGGTTCCGGGTGAACCTCGCCGAAGGCCAGAAGACCGGCTACTACCTCGACCAGCGCGACAACCGGGCCGCGGTCGCGCGGCTGTGCGCGGGCAAGCGCGTGCTGGACGCGTTCTGCTACTCCGGCGGGTTCGGGCTGTACGCGGCCGGCGCCGGGGCGGCCGAGGTGCTGGGCGTGGACGCGTCGGAGGCCGCGCTGGACCTGGCCCGCCGGAACGCCGCGCTGAACGGCCTCACGAACATCAGCTTCGACAACGCCGACGTGTTCAAGCACCTGGGCGAGTTGGCCGCGTCCGGGCGCACGTTCGACGTGGTGGTGCTGGACCCGCCCAAGTTCGCGCGGAACCGGGCCGCGGTGCCGGACGCGCTCAAGGGCTACCGCCGGTTGCACCAGCTCGCGCTGAAGCTGCTCGCCCCGGACGGCGTTCTGGTGTCGTGCTGCTGCACCGGCCTCATCCTGATGGCCGACCTGGAGGAGTTGCTCGGGCAGGTGTCGGTGGAGGCGCGCCGCGACCTGCAGATCGTCGAGCGCCGCGGCCCGGCCCCGGACCACCCGGTCGCGGTCACGTGCCGCGAATCCGGCTACCTCAAGTGCCTCGTCAGCCGCGTCTCGTAGGACCGGCTTCCGCGGGCCCTACTTGTAGCGCTGGCGGAACACCTCCGCCATCAGGTTGTCGATCGGGCAGAACTGGTCGGTCAGCACCACGCCCGGCTCGCGGTCGGTGAAGCCCCTGAGGCGCCGCGGGGCCACCTGTGCCGTGTGCGCGATGTGCAGGTAGCGGGCGATGCCCAGCGCCGGGGGCGGCCACTCCACCTCCTCCGGGTCGAGGGCGGCGGTCCCGACCGCGACGCACCCCGCCGCCAGCCCGAACCGGAGTTCGGCGTCCGTTTCGAGTGAGGCCGCGGCGCCGATGTGAATGGAGGCCGCCGCCAGGTGGAACCGCGCCTCGGGCGGCGCCTGCGCGACGACCGCGTCCCGCACCGCGGCGAGGCCGAACGGCGCGTCCGACGCGTAGATCACCAGCACCCGCCGGCGCTGGTTCCACTCGTCGCCCGCGTAGGTGCCGGTCGGCCCGGCGGCCGCTTCCGCGGTGAGCAGCACGACGTTCCCTGCCGGGAACGACTTCGCCAGCGTCGCCATCGCGGCCTTCCAGAGCTTGCCGTAGGCGATGGAGTCGATGATGGTGAGCAGGTACGCGCCGCCCGGCTTGAGGGTGGCCTTCACCGCGTCGTTGTACTCCCTGGTCATCAGGTGCGCCGGCACCGACAGGTCGTTGACCGCGTCCTGGATCACCAGATCGTAGGTGCCGGGGGCCGCCTTCTCGGCGACGAACTGCCGCCCGTCCATGTGAACCGCGCGCAGGTTCGGGTACTCCTTCAGGCCCAGGTAGTCGCGGGCCACCTGCGTCACCTTCGGGTCGATCTCCACGACATCGATGTGCGACTCGGGCATGAGCTCCTGCGCGTACCGCGGGAACGTGTACCCGCCGCCCCCGATGACCAGCGCCTTCGGCCCGGGAGCCGCGGCGCGGGCCGCCTGGAGGAACTCCATCTGGATGTGCTCGTGGGTGTAGTACAGGTACTCCGGGTGGTACGGGTCCACGCTGGAGTGGACGAGGTGGTCGAGGGTGAGCTTGAGCGCGGTGTCGCGGCCGCCGTCGCGGTTCACCTTGATCGTGTAGTAGTTCGACTCGACCTGCGCCACGAACCCCTCGTCGCGGTTCGCGCGGCCGGTGAGCAGGAACCCGCCGAACACCCCGCCGAGGACGATGCTGAACAGGTACAGGAGCGCGCCCGACCCCTCTGCCGCGGCGCCCGGGCCGCCCTCGCGGATCGCGGCGCGCGTGTCCCTCCAGAAGTTCGCCACCAGCAGGCTGGTGAATGTGAGCAGGAGCGCGGCGCACAGCAGCGTGCGGTACATGCCGAGCGATGACAGCAGGACGTGCCCGGCGGCGAACGTGCCGACGATCGCGCCGGTGGTGCTCCACGCGTAGACGCGCCCGGCCACCTCGCCGGCGCGGGTCACGTCCGGCACCGCGAGCCGGACCACCTGCGGGGAAACGAGGCCCAGCACGAGCATCGGCAGGAAAAACATGCTGAACGTCCACACCAGCACCTGAACGATCGGGTCCCAGGTGTCGAACGCGTGGAACCGGGTGAGCAGCGCCATCGTGACGAACATGAACACGGTGGCCGCGCCGGCGGCGCACAGGGTCGCGGCCAGCACGGTCCGCGGGTTCGGCCCGGGCACCGGCACGCGCCCGCGGCGCGCGAGCAGCCCGGCGGCCGCCGCGCCGACCACGGCGCCGAGGAGGAGGCCGCCGAGCAGCGCGACCCGCACCCGCGTGCGCATCGCCGGAATGACCTCGTTGGTGAGCGCGTCCACTTCGGCCCGGCGGTAGGCGAATTCCTCGTTCGACAGGTCGGTGTACTTGGCCCAGAACCGCGCCGGGATGCCCAGGTGGTACTCGGCGGCCGGGCGGTCGCGCTCGTGAACCGCCAGCAGGCCCGCGGCCCCGCCCGCGGCGGTGCAGCCCACGAACGCGACGCCGGCCGCCAGCAGCGCCAGCCCGCGCCGCGGCCGGTCCGCGATCTGCCCGCCGGTGAAGTTCCCCAGCGCGGTGCCCGCCAACATCACCCCGATGATGCCGGTCCAGGTGAACAGCGACACCCCGAGGTACTGTGCCAGCACCCGCGACGCGGTCAGTTCGAGCGTCATCCCGCAGAAGCTCGCGAGGAACACGATCAGGTACGCGCGCCGGATGTCGGGGAAGGCGTGCGAACCTGCCGCCCCGGCCCCCCGCCCTTCAGGGCGGGGGGAGCCGGCCCCTTCGCGCGGCCCCGGCGCACCCGGATTCTCAATACCTTTCCCCCCGGTCCCTTCGAACCGGCGGGCCTGGCTAACCACCGCGAGCGACAGCCCCGCCAGCGCGACCAGCGAGCCGGCCGACGCCAGCACCAGCGTGTCGACGGTGAACGTGGGGATCAGATAGAACCCGGTGACGTAGTTCCCGATCAGGCAGCCCAGCGTCGAGAGCGCGAAGATGAGGCCCGCGACGCGCCCGGTGTGCGCCACGTCGGGCAGCCCGAGCTTGATCGCCAGCGGCGTCAGCAGGCTTAGCACGAACCCCGCCGGCAGGCACAGCGCCGCCGACAGCACCGGGATGCGCGGCGTCAGCGGGATCGACTTGTGCGCGCCGCTCGACGCGAGCAGCTGCGGCAGCAGCATCATCCACAGCGCCGCGACCGCCCCGGCGACGAGCAGGATCGCGAGCGTCCTCGGGCCGGGGTAGCGGTCCGCGAGCTTGCCGCCGAAGGCGTTCCCGAGCGCGATGCCGGCGAGGAACACCCCGATGATGGACGTCCAGGTTTCGAGGCTGGAGCCGATGAACGGGCTGAGCAACCGCCCGGCGACCAACTGGAGCACCAGCAGCGCCGCGTTCGCGAGGAACACGACCGCCCCGACGCTCACGAGCCGGCCGACGGGCATCGGAACCGCCGCGAGGGGCGCAGGGGCATTACTCATGGCGGTGGCGAGTTCCGGTGGTGCGGGCGTCTGTGTTGCTCGGAAGGCTACGATAGGAACCGCCGAACGGCCATCGGGTTCCGCCGACGCGGTAGAATGGGGACAGTGGCGGAACGTCGCGCCTCTCCCGGCGACGCGCCGCCTCAGCGCGAACGCGCATCCGCCGCCTTGCGAGACACAAAACATGAGTTCACGATTCGTCGTCGGCATCGACCTGGGCACCACCAACAGCGCGCTGGCCTACGTGGACACCGGGGCCGGCAAGGACGCGAAGGTGACCCCGTTCCCGATCCCCCAGGTGGTCGCCCAAGGCTCGGTGGAGGAGCGCCCGCTGCTGCCCTCGTTCCTGTACTTGCCGGGCGAGGGCGAGCAGCCGGCCGGCGCGCTCAAGCTGCCGTGGGACGCGAAGCGCGACTACAGCGTGGGCGAGTTCGCGCGGGCGTTCGGCTCGCAGGTGCCGACGCGGCTCGTCTCCTCCGCGAAGTCGTGGCTGTGCCACACCGGGGCGGACCGGAAGGCGCCCATTCTGCCGCACCGCGCCCCGGACACCGGGGCGCGCAAGGTTTCGCCCGTGGACGCCACCACGCGCTACCTGAAGCACGTCGCGGAGGCGTGGAACCACCAGATCGCCAAGGACGTGGCCGCGAACCGGCTCGAAGCGCAGGAGATCGTCCTGACGGTGCCCGCCTCGTTCGACGCCGGCGCGCGCGAGCTGACGGTCGAGGCCGCCCGCGCCGCGGGGTTCGAGCACCTCACGCTGCTGGAGGAGCCGCAGGCGGCGTTCTACGCGTGGCTCGACCGCACCGGGGACGAGTGGCGCAAGCAGGTGAGCGTGGGCGAACTGGTGCTCGTGGCCGACGTGGGCGGCGGCACCACCGACTTCACGCTCATCGAGGTGGGCGAGGAGGGCGGCAACCTCGCGCTCACGCGCCTCGCGGTCGGCGACCACCTGCTGCTCGGCGGCGACAACATGGACCTGACGCTCGCGTACCACGTCGCGCAGGCGCTCGCGGCCAAGGGCACGAAGCTCGACGCGGGCCAGATGGTGCAGCTCACCTACGCGTGCCGCAACGCGAAGGAGGAGCTGTTCGCGCGGCCCAAGCTCCAGAGCGCCCCGGTCACGGTTCTCGGCAAGGGGCGCAGCATCGTCGGCGGGACCATCAAGCACGACCTCTCGCGCGCCGACGTCGAGAAGGTGCTGGTGGACGGGTTCTTCCCGGACTGCGCCCGCGACGCGCAGCCCGGGGCGGGGCGCAGCTCGGGGCTCGCGGAACTCGGCCTCCCGTACGTCGCGGACGCGGGCATCACGCGGCACCTCGCCTCGTTCCTCGCGCGCCAGGCCGAAGCGCTCGCCACCCGCGAAGCGCCGGCCGGGGCCGCGAAGAAGAAGAAGGCCGGCTCCGAAGCCGCGAGCGTCCCGGGCGCGATCCTGTTCAACGGCGGCGTGTTCAAAGGCGACGTGCTGCGCAGCCGGCTGCTCGGCGTACTCGGCGCGTGGGCGAAGAGCGCGAAGACCGACGCCACCCGCGAGCTCCCCGGCGCGGACCTCGACCTCGCGGTCGCGCGCGGGGCGGCCTACTACGGCCTCGTGAAGCGGGGCAAGGGCGTGCGCATCCGCGGCGGCACGGCCCGCGCGTACTACATCGGCGTCGAAACGAACATGCCCGCGGTGCCCGGGTTCGCCCCGCCGATCAAGGCGATCTGCGTGGCCCCGTTCGGCATGGAAGAGGGCACCGAGGCCGACGTCCCGAGCTACGAGGTCGGCGTGCGGGTCGGCACCGAGGCCGAGTTCCGCGTCCTGGGCTCCACGGTGCGCCGCGACGACGGCCCCGGCGCGGTCGTTGAGGAATGGGAAGGTCAAATCGACGAGCTGTCGCCCGTGAAAACCACCCTGGCGGCGAAAGACACCGCGGCCGGCGGGAGCGTGGTCCCGGTCCACCTGCACAGCAAGGTGACCGCGGTGGGCCAACTGGAGCTGTGGCTCCAGTCCCGCGACGGCAAGAACAAGTGGAAGCTGGAGTTCAACGCCCGCGAGGGGAAGTGACGGCACCCGCGGCCGCCCGGCGCAACCC
>JBJSXS010000106.1:0-3074 GCA_046086545.1 Gemmata sp. | reverse complement strand
GCTGTGGGGCAAATGGACGTGGGCGTACTACCTGCCCGGGGTCGCTGCGTTCTACATCGCGGTGAACCGCCTGTTCTTCAAGATGATCGGCCCGGTCAGCGGTAACTGGAGCGTTAACCTGTCTTACGCGTCGCTCGCCCTGATCATCCTCACGCCCATCGGCTTCTTGCTATGGCGAACGCGCCTGAAGCACGGCGGGTGGGTCGCGCTGGGTCTCGTGAGCTTCGGCATCGCGTGGTTCTTCCGGCTCATCGACCTACAGGTGCGGGGCACGCTGCCGATGGGGAGCCACTGGCTGTGGCACACGTTCGGCGCGCTCAGCACCGCAGCCGTGATCCAGTTCTTCTACGAGGTCGAAGGCGACAAGGAGCCACCGGCGCCGGCCGAACCACTACAACAACCCCTTGCACCCTCCTGAAGGCGACACATGCTCACCCTCGGCAAGTTCTCCATCGGCGTCGGCGACCGGTTCGCACACCAGGCGAGGGCACAGCTCCGCGCCTGCCAGCTCGCGGCCGAGAAGGGGGTCGAGGTCATCCCAGTGTGGAACAAGTCGAACCGCGAGCACACCATCATCGGCTCGGAGCCCGGGAGCGTACGCGCGAGCGCCGACGCGGCGGTGCGCGAGCTGAAGTGGGCCAAGCCCTACCACGTCGATGCCGACCACATCAGGCTCGACACGGTGGAGCGGTTTCTGCCGGCGTGCGACTTCTACACCATCGACGTGGCGGACTCCATCGGACAGCCGGCTACCGCAAACGCGGTCAAGATTTTTACCACTCGGCACCCGGAGTTGCTCGGCACGCTGTCGCTTCCCGGCGTGTCCGAGCCCTTTACGACGACTGCCGCAGACATCGAGCGCATCATCGGTAAGTACCTGAAGGCGGTGAAGGACGCCGGCGCCATCTACAACAAGATCACGTGGTCGAAAGGGGCCGACAACTTCATCACCGAAGTGTCGATGGACGAAACCGACGAACCGCAGACCCCGCAGGAACTGCTGCTGATTCTCGCCGCACTGGCAGACGAGGGCGTCCCCGTTCAGACCATTGCTCCGAAGTTCACCGGTCGTTTCAACAAGGGCGTGGATTACGTCGGCGATGTGGCCCAGTTCGAGCGCGAGTTCCGTGACGACCTCGCAGTGATTGCATACGCGGTCAAGAAGTTCCGCCTGCCAGCGAACCTCAAGCTCAGCGTTCACTCCGGCAGCGACAAGTTTTCGCTCTACGCACCCATCCGTCACGCGCTACGCGACACCGGGGCCGGCGTGCACCTGAAGACCGCGGGCACTACCTGGCTCGAAGAGGTCATCGGCCTAGCGGAAGCGGGGGGCGAAGGGTTACAGTTGGCTAAGGTGATTTACGGACGGGCGTTCTCGAAGCGCGAGGAGTTGTGCAAGCCTTATGCAACCGTCATCGACATCGACCCGGTGAAGTTGCCTGCCCCCGAGCAGGTGAACTCGTGGAGTTCGGAACAGTTCGTCGGGGCGCTTCGGCACGATCAGGCGAACCCGATGTTCAATTCCTCTCTCCGACAGCTGGTACACGTCGGGTTCAAGGTCGCTGCCCAGATGGGAGAACAGTACCTTCAGATGCTCAAGGCGTGTGAGACTGCAGTCTCTCGCAACGTGACCACCAACCTGTACGACCGCCACATTCGGCCCCTGTTTCTGGGCTAACGTCGCCCGCCCGCGAATGACTACCGCTGATTTCTTGCCTCATGGCGTCCCGGCTACACCCGTACGGCGCGACTGTACCGTTTTCGCGCTGCTGAGTTCCTTATCGTGGAACCTCCTCCGGGCCGTCGACAGAGCGTGTCGGTGAACCGCCTCCGGCGCGTCAGGGCACCGGGAACCGAAGTACGCGATTTGAGACACCTACCCGGCAACGTCTACGCCTCGGCGCAGAGACTCGCGCGGGTCATCGAGTTTCTCGAACTCGGGCACCATCGAATGGCACGAGGCACGATGGTGTACCCCCACGCGGGATTCACGCGGAGCGAACTCTCGACCGCCAGCGGATTCTCTCCGATGCGCTCGAAAAAACGCGGGCTGTACGGACGCCGAGATTCTCGCACACTGTCGGGAACAACACGCGCACGTGCGCGGCTGCCGGGTGATTGACCTGCTGTTGGGCCGACACCTGCTCGCGCCTCACAACGAAAGCTCTTGAGATGGCAACGAACCTCTTTGACTTGACCGGCGAAGTGGCCGCGGTCCTCGGCGGAACGGGCATACTCGGGGGGGCGATGGCCGACGCGCTCGCCGCGGCCGGCGCCGCAGTGGCCGTGGTCGGGCGAAGCGAGGAACGCGGCATGGAGCGCGTCCGCGCTATCGAGAAGGCCGGCGGGAAGGCGATCTTCCAGAGCGCCGACGCGATGAGCCCCACGTCGCTTACTCTGGCGCGCGACGCCATCACTTCAAAGCTCGGGAACGTCACGGTCCTGATCAACGGCGCCGGGGGGAACAAGCCCGAGGGCACCATCGCCCCCGGCGGCGACTTCTGCAAGATGGGACTCGAAGGCTGGAACGCGGTTTTTGACCTCAACCTCGTCGGCGGCACGGTGCTGCCGAGCCAAATCTTTGGCGAAAAGATGGTCGCTACTGGTAAGGGGAGCATCATCAACGTCGCGTCGATGTCGAGCATCATTCCGCTCTCTCGGGTGGTGGCGTACTCGGCGTCCAAGGCCGCGGTACTGAACCTCACGTTGTGGCTCGCGCGCGAGTGGGCGACCAAAGGTGTGCGGGTGAACGCGATCAGCCCCGGGTTCTTCCCCGCGGAGCAGAACCGCCGGATGCTGTTGAAGGATGACGGCAGTTACACCGAGCGCGGCGCGGCGATCGTCGGGCACACCCCGATGGGCCGTTTCGGCAACGCGGATGAACTCGCCGGGGCGGTGGTGTGGCTCGCCTCGAAACGCGCGTCGGGCTTCGTGACGGGACAAAACATCGTCGTGGACGGCGGGTTCTCGTCGGTAACAATCTGATTCCTCAAGCCGCCCGTGTCTCCGCGGGGAGGGGGAGAATCACGGAGGAAAGGGGAGGCTCCACCTTTCCTCTCAACAACCTTCTTCGG
>JBJSXS010000105.1:0-4241 GCA_046086545.1 Gemmata sp. | reverse complement strand
CTCGACCTTCGCGTCGGTCAGTTCGGAGATGTGGAGCAGGCCCTCCAGCCCCTCTTCCAGTTGGACGAAGACGCCGAAGTTGGTGAGCTTGGTGACCTTGCCGCGAACCTTCTGGCCCGGGCGGAACCGGGCCGGGATGTCGGTCTCCCACGGGTCGGGGCCCATCTGCTTGAGGCCCAGCGCGACCCGCTTGCGCTCCTGGTCGACGCTCAGCACGACGCAGGTGAGCTTCTGGCCCTTCTGCACCATCTCGGAGGGGTTGGACACCTTCCGCACGTGGCTCATGTCGCTGACGTGCAGGAGGCCGTCGATGCCCTCCTCGATTTCGATGAAGGCGCCGTAGTTGGTCAGGTTGCGCACCACGCCGGTGATGACCGTGCCGGTCGGGTACTTCTTGGCGACCTCGCCCCACGGGTTGCTCTGGCACTGCTTCATGCCGAGCGAGATCTCCTTCTTTTCGTGGTTGATGTTCAGCACCTGAACCTCAACCTTGTCGCCGATCTGCACCAGCTCCTTCGGATCGGCGATCCGCTTCACCCAGCTCATTTCGCTGATGTGAACGAGGCCCTCGATCCCCGGCTCCAGCTTCACGAACGCCCCGTAGGGCATGATGTTGACCACTTCGCCGTTGTGGCGGCTGTTGATCGGGTACTTGGCCTCGATGTTCTGCCACGGGCTCGGGGTCTTGTGCTTCAGCGACAGCGCGATCTTTTCCTTCTCGCGGTCGATGTGGAGGATGTACACCTCCAGCGCCTGGTCGATCTGCACCACGTCGCGCGGGTTGGTGACGCGGTGCCAGCCCATGTCGGTGATGTGGAGCAGGCCGTCGATGCCGCCGAGGTCCACGAACGCGCCGAACTCGGCGATGTTCTTCACCACGCCGGTCCGGATCTGGCCGACGTCCAGCTCGCCGAGGAGCTTGTCCTTCTGAATCTTGCGGCGGTCCTCGATCAACTTACGGCGGCTCACAACGATGTTGCGGCGCTGCTCGTCGATCTTGAGGATGACGCACTCGATGGTGCGGTCGATGTACTCGTCGATGCTCTGCGGGCGGCGGATGTCCACCTGCGAGGCCGGGAGGAACACGTTGACGCCGATGTTGACGAGCAGCCCGCCCTTGATCTTCTTGAGCACCTTCCCGGCCACCACGTCGCCTTCCTTGTGCTTGGCGAGGATCGCGTTCCACTCCTTCTGCCGCTTCGCCTTGCGGTACGACAGTTGGATGGTGCCGTCTTCGCTCTCGGCGGTTTCGAGCAGGACCTCGACGGTGTCGCCCGGCTTGGGCGGCGGGCCCTCGTTGCCGTCCTCCTTCCACTCGTCCAGCTTGATGACGCCTTCGGACTTGTACCCGATGTCGATCACGACGTCGTCGCCGCGGATCTCGAGCACCTTGCCGGTGACGATCTTGTTGGCTTCGTAGTCCTGCTCGGGACTCTGAATCCAATCCGCGATTGCGGCGTTGAAGTCTTCGTCGCTCTGGTTGAAGGTGTTGGCGTCGTCGGGGGAGTCGAACTGGCGGAGGAGGTTGCGGTTGACCATAGTGTGAGGTAAGGCGAGCGGCCCAGCGGTCCGAAGAGCGTCGGGCAAGGGTTAAAGGTTGCTCCACGCCCGGCGCACGGCACATCGTGCGCGTTAAACGGGGATGAAGTTGGGGAATTGTAGCGGGCGCGCGGAATTTGCAACAGGGGGCTTTAAAAAGGACCGCGGGCGTGGGCCCCCGCACGATTCCGGCACGGGGCCGGCTGCGCCTTGCCGTGCCCTTCCCGTTCCGGTCTTTTGTCCGGCTTCGGCCGCCGTCCTTCACCCTTTCAAAATGAACCCCATCCAACTACTGAAGTTCGCCGGCGGCGGCCTGTGGCGCCAAAAGGTGCGAACCGCGCTCACCCTGGTGGGCGTAACGGTCGGCACCTGCGCACTGGCGTTCAGCGTCGCGCTGGGGCTGGGCCTGCGCGCGTTCATCGAAACGGAATTCAAAGGGCGCGAGGACTTCTGGCGCGTGGTGGTGCGGGTGGACGAGCCGCCGCCGGACGAGGGCACCATCCCGGCGGAGAGGGTCGCGGTGGAGGGCCGCATGTCCGACGAGCGCCGGGCGCGCATCCGCGAGGCGCTCGTGGACAAGTTCCAGGCGGCCCGCCCGCCCCGCGCGCTGAAGCTGCTCACCCCGGACAAGCTCGCCGCGATCGCCCAATTGCCCCACGTGGCCGAGGTGCGCACGTACCGCACGGGGGAGGGGCGGTTGTGGCTCGACACCGCGGACAAGCCCGCGCCCGCGTTCGCCGTGAGCGGGCGGCTCGACGACCTCGCGCCGCGGCTCATCGCCGGGCGCGTCCCCGCCCCCGACTCCGCTGACGAAATCGTCGTCTCCGAGTTCGCGCTGTACCAGCTCGGGCTGCGCGACGACTCCGAGGTGGCGGCCGCCGTCGGCCGCGAGGTGCGGCTCGACGTGGGCGGGCTGCGCAACAACCCGCAGCTGGCGATGGCCCGCGCGCTGCTCGGCCAGCGCCCGCCCGAGGAGCTGACCCGCGAGCAGGCGCGGGCGCTAGAGAAGATAGCCGCGACCCTGCCCAAGAGGGTCGACCTGTTCGACCTGACCCTGGCGGAAAAGCTCGCCCTGGCGAAGCTGCTGGAGCCGCCGGCGGAGCCGGCCGAGGAGCGGCCGCTGGAATCGGGCAAGACCGCGACCGGCGCGTACCGCGTGTGCGGCGTGGTCAAGCGCCTCACCCGCGAGGAGCGCAAGCGGCTCACGCCACTGGACTCGTGGGAGCTGGGCCAGGGCGAGGCGTTCCTGCCGCCGGCGAGCGGCGACCGGCTGTTCGGCCAACTGCCGTGGCAGAAGGAGCGCGGGTTCCTGTCCGCGGACGTGCGCGTCGTGCCGGGCACCGATCTGCCGGGCACCGTGCAGGGCATCGAGGCGCTCGGGTTCCGCACGCACTCGGGCGCGAAGTGGTTCGCGGCCGCGAAGCGCGAGGTCACGCTCATCGCCGCCGGGCTGAACCTGTTCGCTTTTATCGCCCTGTTCGTGGCGGCGGTGGGTATCACCAACACGCTGGTGACGAGCGTGGTCGAGCGCACGAAGGAGATCGGCATCCTGCGGGCGGTGGGGGCGACCCGCACTCAGGTCGTGAGCCTGTTCCTGTTGGAAGGCGCCCTGATCGGTCTGGCGGGCGCGCTGCTGGGGCTCGGCCTCGCCTACGCCCTCACCGTGTGGGCCGACGAGTGGGTGCAGGGCCTGATCGCCGGTCAGATGGACGGCCAGAAGATGCTCTCGACCACCATCTTCGTGTTCCCACCGTGGGTGTGGCTCGCGAGTGTGGGGTTCGCGGTCGCGGTGACCACGCTCGCGGCGGTGTACCCTGCCCGCCGCGCGTCGCGGATCCACCCCATCGAGGCGCTGCGGTACTGACCGACCACGTCTTGTTCGGCCCGACGGTGCCGCCGCCGTGCCGGGCGCTCCCCCCAGGGGGGCCGCCGCCAGTTGCCGAACGCCCGTTTCGGTGATCTTCGTCCGGCCCCCGAGTCGCTCTTGTCGGCCCCGCAGTCGCGCCCGGTCGTCGCGACGGCCGCCCGGCCCGCCGCCCCAAGTTGGCCTTCCCCGGTCGCCGGGCTTGTGGCATCTTCCCGGGCGCATGGACGCACCCGAACCACCCGCAACGCCGCCATCCTCTCCCCCCCTTTCCGTGCATGAAGGGGGCCGGGCGAGCCGGCCTTCGTTCTCGCGGCGCCGGCTGTTTCAGCTCGCGGCCGGGACCGCGGCGCTCGGGTTCGGCGCCGAGTTCCTGCGTGTCGTGGCGCTGTCCAACGTCCACACCGTCATTCCCGGGCGTGTGTACCGCACCGCGCAACTCAGCCCGGATCGGCTCCAAAAGTTCATCGCGGACAAGGGCTTGCGCACCGTCATCAACCTGCGCGGGGTGTGCGGCGACATGCCGTGGTATCTGGGCGAGTGCCGGGCCACGCACGCGGCGAACGTGAACCAGGAAGACATCACCTTTTCGGCCAAGCGGTTCCCGGCCCCGGCGGAGGTGCGCCGACTGGTCGACGTCCTCGACCACACCGCGTACCCGCTGGTGTTCCACTGCCAGCGCGGGGCCGACCGCACCGGGCTGGCGTCGGTCGTCGCCGTGCTGCTCCAGACCGATGCCGACCTGTCGCGCGCGCGGCGCCAGGTGTGGCCCCAGTACGGGAACACCGGGGTGGGGCGCACCACCGTGCTGGAAACGTTCTTCGCCCACCAAAAGGCG
>JBJSXS010000104.1:0-3339 GCA_046086545.1 Gemmata sp. | reverse complement strand
AGCACAACCAGTTTGATGCCCTTCTCCTGGAGCCGCTTGGCGACCTTGCCGAGTTCCATGTTTACGATCTGCTTGAGGTCGTCCTTGGTCAGCGACCGGAACACGATGATGTCGTCGAGGCGGTTGAGGAACTCCGGCCGGAACTCCTTCTCCATCCGCCCCTTCAACTTCTTCTGCATGTCCTGGTAGCTGGACTCGGTGTCCTTCTTGATGCCCTTCGTGAACGCGCTCGTCATGTCGTCCTGAGCAACGATGGTCTCGGCCCCGATGTTCGTGGTCATGATGAGGATGGTGTTTTTGAAGTCCACCACCCGGCCCACGTTGTCGGTCAGCCGGCCCTCTTCCATGATCTGGAGCAGCATGTTCCACACGTCCGGGTGGGCCTTCTCGATCTCGTCGAGCAGCACCACACTGTACGGCTTGCGGCGGATCTTCTCGGTGAGCTGACCGCCCTCTTCGTACCCGATGTACCCCGGGGGCGCGCCCACCAGGCGGCTCACGTTGTGCTTCTCCATGTACTCCGACATGTCGAGCTGCACGATGTTGTTCTCGTCGGCGAACATGAACTTCGCCAGCTGCTTGGCGAGCAGCGTCTTCCCCACACCGGTCGGCCCGGCGAAGATGAAGCTGCCGATGGGGCGCTTCGGGTCTTTCATGCCGCTGCGCGACTTGCGGACCGCCTTCGCGATGGCGTGAATCGCCTCGTTCTGGCTGATGACCGTGTTGTGCAGTTCGGCCTCCATGTTCAGCAGCCGGCGGGTCTCGTCCTCGCCCACCTTGCGGAGCGGGACGCCGGTCATCTTGCTGACGACCTCGGCGATGACCTCCTCGTCAACGACGCCGTCGGTCTCCTTGGCCTTCTCGCGCCACTGCTTGTGCTGCTGCTCCTTCTCCTTGCGGAGCTTCTCGGACTGGTCGCGCAGGTGGGCCGCCCGCTCGAAGTCCTGGTCCATGACCGCGGCTTCCTTTTCCTGGTTCAGCTTCTCGATCTTCTCGTCCAGTTCCTTGAGGTCCGGCGGGCGGGTCATGCCCTTAAGCCGCACCCGGGCGCCGGCCTCGTCGATCACGTCGATGGCCTTGTCCGGCAGGCAGTGCCCGGTGATGTACCGCTCGCTCAGTTCGACCGCGTGCTTGAGGGCCGCGTCGGTGATCTGCACGCGGTGGTGCGCCTCGTACCGGTCGCGCAGGCCCTTCAGGATTTCGACCGTTTCCGCCATCGACGGCGGGTTCACGATGATCGCCTGGAACCGGCGCGCGAGGGCCGCGTCCTTCTCGATGTACTTCCGGTACTCGTCGAGCGTGGTCGCCCCGATGCACTGGATCTCGCCGCGGGCGAGGGCCGGTTTCAGCACGTTGCTGGCGTCGATCGCGCCTTCCGCCCCGCCGGCGCCTACGAGGGTGTGCAACTCGTCGATGAACAACATGGTGTTCTTCGCGCGGCGGACCTCGTTCATCACCGCCTTGATGCGCTCCTCAAACTGCCCGCGGTACTTGGTGCCCGCGACCATCATCGCGAGGTCGAGTACCACGATGCGCTTGTCGCGGAGGATTTCCGGCACGTTCTGGTCGATGACCAGCTGGGCCAGGCCCTCCACGATGGCGGTCTTGCCGACACCGGCTTCGCCCAGCAGCACCGGGTTGTTCTTCTGGCGCCGGCTGAGGATCTGGATGACGCGCTCGATCTCCTGCTGCCGGCCGATGACCGGGTCGAGCTTGCCCTGCCGGGCCAGTTCGGTCAGGTCGCGGCCGAAGCTGTCGAGTGCCGGGGTCTTGGACTTGCTGCGGCCGGCGCGCTCGGACCCGCCGCCCTCGCGCCCCTCGCGCCCCTCGCGCCCGCCTTCGGATTCGTTCGGCATGTTGTGCCCCAAGAGGTTCAGGACTTCCTCGCGGACGTCTTCGAGCTTCAGCCCGAGGTTCATCAGAACCTGGGCCGCTACCCCTTCCTGCTCCCGCAACAGGCCGAGGAGCAGGTGTTCGGTCCCGACGTAGTTGTGGTTCAGGTTGCGAGCTTCCTCGATGGAGTACTCGATCACCTTCTTGGCCCGCGGGGTGTGCGGCAGGCGGCCCATGACCACCTGCTCGCCGCCCGGGCCGTGCTGCACGATCTTCTCGACCTCCAACCGGATCTTGCGGAGGTCGATGTCCAGATTTTTGAGGACGTTGGCCGCGACGCCCGAGCCCTCTTTGACGAGGCCGAGCAGCACGTGCTCGGTCCCGATGTACTCGTGGTTGAAGCGCTGCGCCTCCTGGTTGGCGAGCTGCATCACCTTGCGTGCGCGGTCCGTGAATCGTTCGTACATCGACGCCGTCTCCCGCGATTGGGGATTATTCTGCATTGCGCCGTAACGCGGCAGACCGTGTTCGGCTCTAGTCCATCATATGCCGCCCGCCCCGAGGGGTCGGCAAAAGTGTGGGTTCCCTACTTCAGAGGGCGACGGAGGGGGTGGGGGTTCCCGGCGTCGGCGTGAACCTGCACTTTTCCGCACCGCGAGCGAGGAAGGAAAGGAGCCCGCGGTGTCGGCTGTCGGCCCCGGCGCGAGCCGGGCAGATTAGCAATGAGTCTGCGGAATTCTAGGCACGCCCGCACAGCGAATCAAGCCGGGCAGATAAGGGATGCAAAACCGGCGTTATGCAGTGTGGCTGATGAAGGACCCCAGAGCGGTTCGTTGTGGACTTACCGCGGCAAAATCGTGCCCTGGCGGGGAGGGGTAGACTACCGTTCGCGAGCCGATACCCCGCGACGCGAATTGGAAGAAAACAACCTCTGATTTGCCAATCTCAGCGGCGGTGTGCGCGAAACCGATGCATCACCCGTTTCACTCGAGCTGCTGGCTTTTCATGCATTGCCATACAGCGATTCAGCTTCGACAATAATTCATGTCTGGATAAATTTTCGTAATCGGCCGATTTTTCCGCTGGCTTGGACTCTTTTTCTCGCCCCATCCGAATCGCTGTACTAGAGTTGAATGCCGGCTCGCTCTGCCCCCGCGGTGCCGCGACCGTGACCGCATATGACGAAGGGCTCGCATGTCCACTCCCGTCACTGCCCCGACCGAAGATACCCCGGTGCGCCCGTCGCCGCTCGTTACGCGCGTGTTCGGTGAACCGCGTTTCCACACCGATGCCGATATCGCCGCCGTGGCGTTCGACGGTTCCGGCCGACTGTTCTCCATCGACGAAGCCGGTGTCCTGTGCCACTGGGCCGCTGACGGGCGACTGCTCACGCGGCACTTCCTCAGCGATCTCGAAACGCTCTGGTGCTTCGGGCCGGGCGCCCGCCTGCTCGCGAGCGGGAACGACGACCTGCTGTTGTGGGACACGAGTTCGGGCCAACTGGCG
>JBJSXS010000103.1:0-7218 GCA_046086545.1 Gemmata sp. | reverse complement strand
TGCAGGGCGGTTACGCGGACCCGCACGGGGCGCTGTGTGGTGCACACCAGCACCTCGAACCTGTCGTTGAAATTGGGTGCCGTGAACTTCGGAGCGGCTGCCCGCGGCGCCGGGGCGGTGTTCGGTTTCGGCGCGTCCGGGACGGCCAGAACCGCGCCGGTCAGCGCGGCGGACGCCGCAGCGGCCAGGAGGAAGGGCTTCACGCGAGCACCTCCGCGACAGGCTTCGCGCCCTTCTCGACGATGCGGATCGGGCGCCCGACGTTAGACATGTTCTGTTTCTCGAAGTCCACACCGAGCGCGCTGCACACGGTCGCCAGGAAGTCCACAGCCGGGGTCACCCGCTCCTCCACCGTCGTGCCGTCCTTGCTGGTCTTGCCCGAGGCAACCCCGCCCTTCACACCGCCGCCCGCGATCACCGTGCTCCACGCGTTGGGGAAGTGATCGCGGCCCTTGCCCTGATTGATCTTTGGGGTGCGCCCGAACTCGCCCGCCCACACGATCGTGGTCGCTTCGAGCAGCCCGCGGTCCTTGAGATCGTCCATCAGAGCGGCCCACGCGGCGTCGAGCGTCCCGCACAGGTTCTTCACGAGGTCGAAGTTGTTGCCGTGCGTGTCCCAGTTGCCCAGGGTCACCTCCACGAACGGCACACCCTTTTCGACTAGTCGGCGGGCGAGCAGGCACCCCTGACCGAACAGGTTGCGGCCGTACTTGTCTCGGGTCTCGTCCTTCTCTTTGGTCAAATCGAACACCTGCCCGCCTTCCGACTGCATGAGCCGGATCGCGCGGTCGTACGCGGCCGAGTGGCTCTTGGCGATCGCGCCCGGGCGCTTGGCGGCGAACTCGTCCTGCATCTCGCGGAGCATGTCGAGCCGGGCCGCGGCGGTCGCGTCGTCTATGGCCTTCGGCCGGTCCAGGTCCGCGACCTTCAGGATGGCATCGAGGTTGCCGCCCTGACCGTTGTTGAACTGCCCGTCGCCGACGATCAAGGGCGCGTGAACCGGGCCGAGGAACCCCGGGCCGAACGCCTCTTGCGCGAAGAACCGCTGTGGCGCGATGCTGATGAAGTTGGGTAGTTCGGCCTTGGGGTCGCCCAACTCCTTCGAGATCAAGGAACCAACGCTCGGGTACTGGATGCCGGCGAACCCGGGCAGTTGCCCGGTGCGCATCAGGTACGTACCGCGGGCGTGGTCGCCCTCCTTTGTGGACATGCCGCGCAGCACCGCTAGGCTCTTGCCGTGCTTGGCGAGCTTCGGCAGGTGCTCGCCGATCTGGAGCCCGGGGGCCGCTTCGATCTGCTTGTACGGCCCCCCGTTCTCGTGCCCGGGCTTTAAGTCCCACAGGTCGATGGTGCTCGGCCCGCCGTTCATCCAGAGCAGGATGCACGATCGCTTGGGCTTCGCCTTCGTCTCTTCGGTGGCCCGCGCGATGCGGCCGAGCCAGCCCGACATCGATACGGCTGTGCTGACTGCGCCCGCGCGGAACAGGTGGCGACGATCAAGGTTCATCGGCGGCTCCAGGGAGGGCAGGCGGCGTCTTATTATGACCGCTCGCCGTAGGCGCGCGGCGGCTAGTGGTTGAACAGGAACTCGGGGCTGTTGAGCAGCACCCAGAACACGTCGGCCAGCGCCTGCTTCTTGTCGCCTTTCGCGCCGCCGCGGTCCACATAACTGGAGAACTTATCCAGTTCCTCGGGCGTCGGGTTTCGCGCGAACGCGGTCAGGAACAGGTTGCCGACCCGTTGTTTCGTATCCCAACCCGGCATGTCCACGATGGCGGCGAGCAGCTCGCTCTTGGCGAGGTCGGTCTGGTCGCCGATGAACGAACCGTTCATCAGCATCAGCGCCTGGAGGATAGTGGTGTTGGTTTCGGTGGCCCGTTCGTTGTTCGCGAACCGCGTCAGGAACTGGCTGCGCGGGTTACCAGGCTGCGCGAACCCGAAGTTCTGCTGGTTCCGCATATACGCCGGCTCGCGGAACCCGGTCGCGGCCACCATCGTGTCGAACAGTTGAGCCGGGCTTAGGCCCTTCAGACTCATCTTCGCGAACGTTCGCGGGTCGGCTTGGCCCGGGTGGGTCATTTTGCTCGTCAGCTGGTACGCCTTCGTGCGGGCGATCGCGCGGATCAGCGCGCGGTTGTCGAACCCGCTGTCGGCGAACGCTTTGCCGAGGTCTTTCAGCAGCGCGGGGTGACTCGGCGGGTTCTGCTCGCCCGGTTCGTCCACGGGATCAACGATCCCGATGCCGAAGAAGTGCGCCCACATCCGGTTCGCCATGGTCTGCGCGAAGAACGGGTTCTTTGCACTCGTCAGCCACTCGGCGAGTTCCTCTCTCGGGGTCTTTTCGACCGACCACGCGGGCACGGTGCCGTCGAAGAACGTCGCCGTCACCTTGCGATCCTGTCCCATCACACCGATCGTGTTGCGGTCCGCCTGCGGCTGGATAGGTCCCACGAACCCGGGGCGCGGGCCGGCGAGCGGGTTCAGCTCGGCGAAGAACGCCGCGAACTGCCAGAACTGGTCGCGGGTGTACGGCGCGAACGGGTGGTCGTGGCATTGGGCGCACTCAAGCTTCATCCCCAGGAACAGACGGCTGACGGCGGAGCCGAGGTTCTCGGGCCGCGCCTCGTTGGCGGAGTAGAACCCGGTGATCTGCTGTGCCGCCGGGTCGCCCCCGGTCGCCTGCACGAATCGGAACATCGGGTTCTGCGTGTTCACCGTCAGCCCTACGGAGACAACCCGCCGAACGACCTGATCGACCGGGGTGTTCTCGCGGAACGCGGTGCGGAGGTAGCCCTCGAACTGATTGCCGAACTGAGCGAGCTGGAAATTGGTGAGCGTCTGCGGGAGCCACTGTGCGCGGGTGACTGCGGCGAAGTAGTTCGCGTGCCCGGGCATCGTCATGAGGGAATCGACGAGCCTCGTACGCTTGTCAGCCGCCTTGTCCTCGATGAACGCGCGAGACTCTGCCACTTTCGGCGCGCGGCCGATGAGGTCAAGGTGAACGCGGCGCACGAACTCCGCGTCGTCGGTCTGCTCCGCGGGTACGGTGCCCCGGGCCTGCCAGTCCTTTGCGAGGTGGCTGTCGATCACGGCGGCGAGGACGTCTGCCGGATCATTAACCTGCTTGGGCGCGGGCGTGGGTTCGGCGGCGAAGGTTGCCACGGGGAACGCTAGCGCGGTCAAAAGAGCCGCCACGCGAAGGTTCATGTTCGTTCCTCAGTGACGAGACACCGACGCCCAGCAACCCGGAATAAAAGACGGCCCGTTTGATTAAAACTAACCGGCACGACATGCGCGCGGGTTACTTGTTGACCCTGCCCGATGCCGAAGTTGCCGAACGACAACAACGCCCCGGCGACGGTGGTTCAGTGGCCGTCGAGTGCCCTCCGATCCTTCTTCGCGGCCTCATTGGTTCCCGGTCGGTCCAAATCGCGCGGCCCCACAGCGAGTGGGCGCGTGGCGGTCTCGCTGAGTGCAATCTAATGTTTAAGTCTAACCCGCCGCCCAAAGCAACACAATTACGCGAATGTAACGACCCCGCTCAAACCTCAGACGCCGGCCGCTTGCAGCCATTTCGTCGCAACGCTACGGTGAGTTCATGATGCGCACACTTCTTGCCGCTATCGGCGCTCTCTCGGGCCTACCGGTTTTCGCTCAGACCACAAGCGAGGAGGCCGCTATGACACAGCGACTCCAGCGCGGCAACTACGCGGAGGCGCTGGCCGGTTACGAGGCGCTCGCGACCAAGCGCAAGCTCCCGCTCGGGTTCATCGGCCTGGCGCAGTGCTATCGCGCGACGGGCGAGTACCCTAACGCGCTCGACGCGCTCGACGCCGGTTTGAAGGCGAACCCCGAGAACGCCGCCCTCCTCGCGCACCGCGCGGATTTGCTCTATTCGCTTGGCCGTTGGGCCGACGCGACGAAGGACGTCGAAGCCGCGCTCAAGAAGGACGCGAAACACTTCCTCGCGCGTTGGGTTCGCGCACGCGTTCTGCGGGACTCGGGCGACCTCGCCGGGGCCGACACCGAGATGCGGTGGTTCGTGAAGGCGTACAGCGACGCCTCGGCCGCAGACAAGGACATCACCGACGCCGAGCGCCTCGTCATCGTCGCGAGCGCGGGCATCGAGAACGCGACGACCCACAACAAGCCTGATCAGATCAAGTTCATCCTCTCGGAACTGTTGCGCGACGCGGTCAAACGCGATCCGGACGCGTGGCAGGCGGAGTTGACCGCGGGCCGGATCGCGCTCGACAAGCACGACCGCGCGATCGCGGCCGCCGCGTTCGACGCGGCGCTGAAGATCAACCCGAAAGCGATCGACGCGCTCGTCGGTAAAGGAGCGATCGCTCTGGTACGGATGGAGTACGCCGAAGCGGAGTACCTCGCGGACCTGGCACTGAAGGTGAATCCCAACGCCCCGGGGGCGGCGCGCCTGAAGGCCGACGTCCGGTTCGCGGAATCCGACACCGCTGGCGCGGAGAAACTGCTAACCGCGGCGAAGTCGGTGAACCCCCGGGACGAGGCCACGCTCGCGCGTCTCGCGGCACTCAAGCACCTCGCGGGCGATAAAGCCGGGTTCGCGGAGATCGAGAAAGAGGTGAACGCTTTCGACTCGAAACCGGCCCCGTTCTACCTCGAACTGGGCACGATCTTGAGCGACGCGCGGCAGTTCGCGTTCGCGGCCGAGTGCTTCGAGAGGGCTGCCGCGCTAAGACCGGCACTGCCCGGCCCCAAAGCCGGCCTGGGGATGCTCCATTACCTGCAGGGGCGTGAGCCCGAGGCGCGCGCGGTCCTAAAGGCCGCGATGAAAGCTGATCCATTCAACGTCAGATGCGATAACGCATTAAAGGTTTTGGACGAACTTGCGGAGTACACGACTGCCGAAACCGCGCACTTCGTCATCCGCTTCGACCCGAAGAACGACAAGGTGCTGGCCGCGTTTCTCGCTGACGTGCTGGAAGACACGTACGCGGAGCTGAGCAAGCGGTACGCGTTCACGCCGCCCACGAAACTGCTGGTGGAGGTGTTCGCGCGGCGGCAGATGTTCAGCGGGCGCATCGCGCTGCTGCCGGGGTTGCCGGGGGCGGTGCAGGGGGCCTGTACGGGGCCGCTCGTCGCGCTGCCGTCCCCGCGTGCCGACAACGGGGTGAGGCTTTACAACTGGGCGGTGGTGGTTCGGCACGAACTCACGCACGCGTTCAACCTGCTGCAGACCGCGCACCGCACGCCGATCTGGCTGACTGAAGGGTTGGCTGTCCGCGCCGAGAACACGAAGCGGTTCGGGCCGCTCGCATCGGTGCTGCGCGACCGGCTCGCCGCTGGCACCGCGTTCAACCTCGACACCATCTCGCGTGCGTACAAGCGGTTCAACCAGCCCCAGGACGTGATGCTCGCTTACTACCAGGGGCTGCTGTATGTCGAGTACGTCGCTAAGTCGCACGGCGGGGAACAGGGCGTTGCGAAATTGCTGAACGCCTTCAAGACCACAGCAGACGTCGCCGCCGCTCTCAAAGCGGCCTTCGGCGTGGAGAAGCACGCGTTTGAAGTAGGCTATCACAATTTCCTCGCCGACGTGGTGCAGGCAAACACCCCGCGCGCGCCAGACAAGGTGTTGACACTCGCGGAACTCGAAGCGGCACACAAAGATAAGCCGGATGACGCCGACCTCGCGGCGCGGCTCGCGGGCGAGTACCTGCGTCGCGACCGGCCCGCCGAGGCGCGGAAACTGACGGACGCCGTGCGCGGGAAAGAGAGTGGGCACCCCATCGCGTGCATCGTCGCCGCGCGCCAGTTCCGCCGAGCGAAGGAGGACTCCCGGGCCAAAGCAGTGCTCGAAGAAGCTCTAGCGGCGAACCCCGCGGACGGTCGCGTGCTGCTCGAACTCGGTAAACTGCTGTTGGACCTTAAGGAATACGAGAAGTCCGCGACTCATTTCGAGAAGGGGCGAAAGGTTGCGCCCGGTGAAGGCGACTGGCTCGACCTGCTCGCGAAGGTGTACGACGCGGCCAAGCAGCCTGACCAACTTGCGGCCGTGCTGACAGAACTCGCCATGGTGAACGCCGACGACCTCGTGCTGCACATCCGCCTCGCGAAGCTCCACGCAAACGCCAACCGCCATGCCGACGCCGAACGCGTCGCGCTGCGGTCCCTGCACATCGACGTACTAAACTCAGACGGAAAGGAACTGCTATTCGCCGCCCTCGCCGCCCAGAAGAAAGACAAGGAACTTGAGGCACTGAAGAAGCGTTACCAGTAGGCGAACATCCCTTTCGGGGCCGACGCGACCTTGCTCCTCATAGTATTTCTCTGGTCCCGAATTGCACCTTAGCTGGAGCCGCTTCTCATGTTGACCCGCCGCACCTTCCTCGCTTCGACCGCGGCCGCTACCGGCGCGGCGCTGCTGCCGCGCTTCGCGAGCGCCGCCGAGCCAGCCGAACTGTTCAAGATCTCGCTCGCGCAGTGGTCGCACCACCGCGCGTTCCGCTCGAAGGGAGACGACAAGAAGGACCCGCTCAAGTTCGCGGAGATCAGCGCCAAGGACTACGGCATCAACGCCATCGAGTACGTCAACCAGTTTTACGCAGCCAAGAAGAAGGACGACGCCTACCTGAAGGATCTGAAAAAGGTCGCGGACGATAACAAAGTGGTCAGCGTCCTCATCATGTGTGACGGCGAGGGTAACCTCGGTAACCCGGACGAAAAGGGCCGTAACACCGCGGTCGACAACCACAAGCGGTGGGCCGAGTGGGCCAAGTTCCTCGGGTGCCACAGCATCCGCGTGAATGCCGCGAGCGACTGGAAACTCGGGTTCGCGGAGACGCAGAAGCTCGCGGCAGACGGGCTGCGGAGACTCGCGGAGTTCACCGAAACGCTCGGCCTCAACACCATCGTCGAGAACCACGGCGGGCTCTCGAGCCACGGCGAGTGGCTCGCGGGTGTGATGAAGCTGGTGAACCACAAGCGGTGCGGCACACTGCCCGACTTCGGCAACTTCAACATCGGCAAGATCGAGGGCGTCAAGGAAACTGCCTACGACCGGTACAAGGGCGTCGACGAACTGATGCCGTTTGCGAAGGGCGTCTCCGCGAAGTCGCACGAGTTCGACGAGAAGGGCAGCGAGAAGCGGACCGACTACCGCAAGATGCTCGACATAGTGTGCAAGAAGCACAAGTACAACGGGCACATCGGCATCGAGTTCGAAGGCGGCGGGAGCGA
>JBJSXS010000102.1:0-2235 GCA_046086545.1 Gemmata sp. | reverse complement strand
AGATCCTGAAGTGGTCAAGGTGGCGTCAGGAACGAAACCGTCGCGCCGCGATCAGCCACCGCAAGCGTCGTCTCGCCGAACTGCGGCCACCGCGAAGTAAACGAAAGAAGCCTGCGCTGTAGTATTAGCAGCGACTGACATTACAACAACGCGAGCGGGAGTCGGGCACGATACCGACTCCCGCTCGCGTTGTTACGGCTCATAGTTAACGTACACTCCCGGTTTGTGGCGCGTTTTCGATGTGTCTGCAACCACTTGTTTGAGGCTCTCTCTGGCTCCTCGGAGGTCCGCACATTAATCCCTTCAGCCCCGCCTTTCGTAATTGCAATCGTGCGATAGTCGTAGTTTTCGGCCGCCGTTAGTCTTGGTATTTGAGCGCCAAACCAGACGGTTAGTCGATCACACCGGGGCCGGTGACCGGCCGGGTGACAGTGCGTTGTCACCGATACCAATGTGATTTTTTCCAGTTGTTTTTCGCCCAACGCGGGATAGCATCCAGACTTTGTGAAGAGAGCGGCAAAGTCGGGTGGACACTCCCGGCAGTCGGTCATAATTCACAAAACACAGGCGGGAAGAGGACCACATCCACCCTCTGCCCCGTCGCGCGAACGGCGGAAGACTCGTTTTCCCTGACACGTTCGCCACTTGAGGCAACTACGCAAGGAACTTCGGCCTGCGGGTCGTGGTTCCTCGGACGGAGGCCCGACTGTGGAACACCCCCCGGCAGCACACGCACCCGTCGCCGCGACCGGAAAGCGGTCCCCCAACGACTCCCACGTCGCCCGGGGCATGGCCGCCGCGTCGGTGGGCATGGGGTTCTTCTCCGCGTGCGTGTTCTGGTGGACCCCGCTCACCTCGATTCTGTCTAGCGTGGGGCTCGTCCTCGGTCTGATCTCCCTGGCCCGCGGTGTGAAGGGTGGGCTTCGCGGAGAGAACTACGCGATGGTCGGCACGCTGCTCTGTTCCGCCAGCCTCGGCCTCACCGTTACGCTCAATCAGGGGCTGCGGTACCTGCAGTGGGACACGCTCCCGTGGCTGTGGTGATCGGTCGGCTGGTGGCGGGCGGTTCCCGGTCCGAAGGCTCGAACGCGGAAGGCGGTTCACAATGCCCCAGATCTTCCCAAAGGCGCTGAACCCGATTGCCAAGATGCTCGTTCTCGGGCTCCCGCTCCTGGCCGGGGCGACAGGCGTCGGGGGTGCCACCTTCTACCGCTCCGGCTACGCCACCGGCGTGAGCGAGATGCCGCCTCAACCGGTGGCGTTCAGCCACGCCCACCACGTCGGGCAACTCGGCATCCACTGTGCGTACTGTCACACGACTGTCGAGGGTTCGGGGTTCGCCAACGTCCCGCCGTCGAAGACGTGCATGAACTGCCACCAGCAGATCTGGCAAGGGTCCGACCTGCTCGAGCCCGTCCGCAACAGCTACAAGACCGACAAACCGATCGACTGGGTGCGGGTCCACAACCTGCCTCACTACGCGTACTTCAACCACTCGATCCACGTGGCGAAGGGCGTCGGGTGCGAGTCGTGCCACGGGCGGCTCGACCAGCAGAACCTGACCATGCAGAACAGCACCCTTCTGATGGAGTGGTGCATAGCCTGTCACCGCGCCCCCGAGAAGCACCTCCGCCCGCGGGACCAGATCTTCAAGATGGGGTACGACCCGGCCAAGCACGCCGGCGTCAACCCGGAGACCGGCGCCGAGTACCCGAAGACCCAGAAGGAACTCGGGCCGCTCCTGAAGGAGCAGTACCACGTCCGCGACGCGGTCACGCTCACCAACTGCTCGATGTGCCATCGGTAGTTGTCAGTTGTCAGTTGTCAGTTGTCGGCCCGATGCCGCGTCAACTGGCCCCTCGCCACGGCCCGAACTGTTGGTCGAGAACTGAACACTGAGAACTGAACACTGAGAACTGAGGGACCGATGAAACCCGACAGCACGGACACCCCCGCGACCGAGCCGACCGCGCCGCAACTGTGGCGCGGCCTCGAGGACCTCGCGCCGTCCCCGGAGGCTCGGGCGGCCGCGCTCAACGAGTTCCCCGAAGGGGCCACCGAGTTCGTGGACGAGCCGAGCCGGCGCCGGTTCCTCGCGCTGGCGTCCGCCTCGGTGGCGCTGGCGACCGGGGCCGGGTGTAACCTCCGCCCCGCGGCGCAGCGCAAGATCCACCCGTACGGCACGCAACCCGATCAGGTCTACCCCGGCGTCCCCACCTTCTACGCAAGCGCTTT
>JBJSXS010000101.1:0-2538 GCA_046086545.1 Gemmata sp. | reverse complement strand
GCCGCCGACTGGCCGCAGTTCCGTGGTCCCAGCCGCGACGGCGTCAGCAAGGAAACCGGGCTCCTGAAAGAGTGGCCCAAGGACGGCCCGAACAAGTTGTGGCAGGTGAAGAACCTCGGCCTCGGGTTCGGCACGCCGTCCGTTGCGGACGGCAAGATCTTCGGCATGGGCACCCGGGACGGGAAGGACGGCGTCTGGGCGCTCAACGAGAAGGACGGCACCGAACTCTGGTTCACCCCGTTCGACGAGCCGCGGAACATCAACCAGAACAACGGCCCCAGCGGCACCCCCACGTTCCACGAGGGCCAACTGTACGCGATCAGCAGCAAGGGCAAGCTGGTGCGCCTCGACGCCAAGACCGGCAAACTCGAATGGCAGGTCGACTTCGTCAAGGACTTGAAGGGCGGCATCCCGGGCTGGGGCTACTGCGAATCCCCGCTCATCGACGGCGACAAACTCATATGCACGCCCGGCGGCAAGAACACGATGGTCGCCCTGAACAAGAACACCGGCGAGGTGATCTGGAAGACGGCCCTGACTAAAACGGAACTGACCAAGGGCGACGGGGCACACTACTCTTCGGCTTTTGCGGTCGAGATCGCCGGCCAGCGGCAGTACATCCAGTTCGTTCGCAGCGGCGTCATCGCGGTCGGCGCTTCAGACGGCGCCTTCCTCTGGCATTACGAGGCCCCGGCGAACGGGACCGCGAACTGCTCCATGCCGCTCTACGCCGACGGGGCCGTGTTCGCGGCCTCGGCCTACGGCACCGGCGGCGGTCTCGCCCTCGTCTCCAAGAAGGGCGACAAGTTCGAGGCGACGGAGGAGTACTTCGACAAGAAGATGCAGAACCACCACGGCGGCATGGTGCTCGTCGGTGGCTACATTTACGGCACCAGCGGCACGCTCCGGTGTATCGAGTTCAAGACCGGCAAGGTGATGTGGGAGGGTAAGACCGGCAAAGGGTCGGTCACTTACGCCGACGGCCACTTGTACGTCCGCAACGAAGGCGGCAAGGGCACCGTGTACCTCGTTGAAGCGGACCCGAAGGCGTACACCGAGAAGGGCAAGTTCGATCAGCCGGACCGCCAACCGAAGCCCAAGGAAAAGGGAACCTACGAAGCGTGGGCGTACCCCGTGATCGCGAACGGCAAGTTGTACATACGCGACCAGGACATCCTGCTCTGCTACGACCTCAAGGCGAAGTGATCGCGGGTACGTGCCACCGAGTAGGCCTCCGACCAGGTGAGTGCGCTGAGCTCACCGGTCGAAACCGCTTGCGACTGAAATCGTGGCCCCGCTGTGGGTTGTTCGAGGTCGCGTCCCGGGCGAGACGGTGTCCCCTTCGTTCAGGTCGCACCGAAACGTACCCGTGCCGACCCAGCACGGTAAGGCACTCGCCGGCGCGACTGCCCGGCGATCAATGGAATCGAGACAGCGTGTCGCGTGCCGGGTGAGCCGCGTGCGGAAAACCCCGGCGGTGCGGGCGCACGCGCTTTCAGCACGATCAAAGACAGAGTCGAACGAAAGTACCCATGAAACCGTCTCTCCTTGCCACGGTCTTGGTTCTCACGCTCGCCGGGCCGGTGCCCGCACAGTACCCGGGGTGGAGGCACTCGGGGTCGGTGTTCGTCCTCACCACGCCCGACGGCGCGGGTTTGGCGGCGTCCGCGTCGGTCGAGAACTTCCCGCTGCTGGTGCGGCTTCACAAGGATTTTTTCGACTTCGCGCAGGCGCGGCCCGACGGCGCCGACCTGCGGTTCGCGACCGCGATGGGCGACCCGCTCGCGTACCAGATCGAGGACTGGAACCCGACGTCCGGTACCGCGAGCGTCTGGGTGCGCGTACCGAAGATCACCGGCAACGCGCGCCAGGAGCTGAAACTCTTCTGGGGCAAGCCCGACGCGAAACCCGAGTCGAGCGGGAAGGCGGTTTTCAACGAGTCGAACGGCTACCTCAGCGCCTGGCACATGGGCGCGGACGTAAAGGACGAGGTCGGCACCCTGGAATCGAAGGACACCGGCACGACGGAGGTCCCGGGGGTGATCGGCACCGCGCGGCGCTTCCCCGGGCAGAAGGGCGTGTTCGGCGGCGACAAGATCCCGAACTACCCGTCCGGGTCCGATCCGCACAGTACCGAAGTCTGGTTCCGGGCGGATCGGCCCAACGGCACCGTCATCGCGTGGGGCAACGAGCAGGCGCAGGGCAAGGCGGTCATGCAGTACCGCAGCCCACCGCACGTTCAGATGGACTGCTACTTTTCTGGCGGCAACGTGTCCGGCAAGAGCACCCTCCCCAAGGGCGAGTGGGTTCACGTCGTCCACACTTACGAGAAGGGCGCCTCGCGCCTGTACGTCAACGGTGCCCTCGACGGCACCAACACCACCGGTGGGTCGCCGCTCAACATCAGGAGCCCGGCCCGCCTGTGGATCGGGGGCTGGTACCACAACTACACCTTCGTCGGGGACGTTGATGAGGTTCGCGTCTCGAAGGCGGGGCGCTCGGCCGATTGGGTCAGGCTGCAGTACGAGAACCAGAAGC
>JBJSXS010000100.1:0-6927 GCA_046086545.1 Gemmata sp. | reverse complement strand
TCGAAGCGGGGTGCCTGACCCTCGACGGGGCGTTCCGCGTTCAGGCCGCGGGCGTGGACGTCCGGCTGATCGCTGTCCTCGACACGTCGGACGGTGCCGACGCTGTGGTGTCCGCCCCGGGGGCCAAGCTCGCGAGACCGGCCGACCTGCGCGGCAAGCGGGTCGCGGTCGAGCGGTACGGGGTCGGGATGCTGTTCTTCTGCCGCGCCTTGCAGTCCGCGGGCCTCACGGTGCGCGACGTTCATGTCGTCAACGCGGACCTGCCACAGTTCGAGCGCCTGTTCAGCACCGGACGGGTCGACGCGGCTGTCACCTATTCTCCCCAGAAAGAGCGCCTGGTCGCGGCGGGCGGGCGGGTGCTGTGCGACAGCGCGGCGTTTCCGTCGAAGGTGACCGACGTGCTCGTCGTGCGAGCCGACGCGATCCGAAACAACCCGCACGCGGCTCGGGCCCTGGCACGCGGCTGGGCGCAAGCCGCGGATCGACTCGCGGCGGACCCGAGCCGCCGCGGGGCCGTCGCCCGTGCGATGGGCATCGCGCTGTCCGAAGTCGATACCGGGTACGAGCAGCTGCGCGTGCCGACCAGCGCCGAGAGTCGCGCCCTCGTTGCCCAAGAGCGCCCGGAGTTCCTCACCACCGTTCGCGAGACCGCAGAGGCGCTCGCCGCGTTCGGACTGATCGACGAGCGCGTGGACCCCGCGCGACTGTTTCTTACCCCAGCCGAGATGGACACGCTCCGATGAGCCGCCACTCAGTCCCGCTCCGCGTGCTGCTGCCCGGTGCCGTGTTCCTGTTCGCACTGTCGCTCGTCGCCACGATGCTGTGGGTGCAGTGGCGCGCCGTGCGTGAGCGGCACCTGACCCGGGTGGCCGACGGCCTCCGGCAACGCGCCGCCGAACTAAAACACGACCTCGACCGGGCGGCCCGTAACGCCGATCCCGAGCAGCAGGCCGACAGCATCGCCTGCACCGGCCTCGACCCGCTATCGGCCGGGACCGCGCTGGT
Organism: Gemmata sp.; assembly: GCA_046086545.1. Classification (GTDB taxonomy): domain Bacteria; phylum Planctomycetota; class Planctomycetia; order Gemmatales; family Gemmataceae; genus Gemmata. The sequence goes on along the minus strand of JBJSXS010000100.1, from coordinate 5,922 downwards.
CGGCCCGGACGGGCGCGTGCTGGTGGCGACCCGGGCCGAGTGGGTCGGCGGTGCCGCTGCTGAGGTGCTGCCCCCCTACATGGCCGGGCCGCACGCGGGCCCGGTACGCGAGCGCGTCGCGCGCGACGGCGACTCGGACCGCCTCGTGGCGACGTACCCGGTCGACCTCGACGGGACCGGGCGCGCGGAGACCTCCGGGGTTCTGCTGTTCGCCCTCGACGCGGGGCGGCCGGTGGCAGAGGCGCGCGCGGACGTCTGGCAGCAGTTCCGCCTGTTCGCGGCCGGGGCGCTGGGCGCCGTGGGGCTGTTGGGCCTGCTCCTCAACCGCCTTGTGTCGCGCCGCCTCGCCGGCCTGCTCGCCACGGTCGAGCGATTCGGAGATGGCGACCTTGAGGCCAGGCCCGAGGTCCGCGGCACCGACGAGATCGGCCGACTCGGGGCCGGCCTGGGTGTCATGGCCGACCGCCTCGGTGCGGCGCTGCGCGAACTGCGCGCGAGTGAGGAGCGGTTCCGGACGACCTTCGAACAGGCCGCTGTCGGCGTGGCCCACGTCGCACCCGACGGCCGGTTTTTGCGCGTCAACACGCGGTTCGCGAGTTGGCTCGGCTACACGTCGAGCGAACTGATGGCCTTGCGGTTCCACGACGTCTCGCACCCGGACGACCTCACGTCCGACATCCAGAACCGGGACCGCATCCTCTCCGGGTCACTGCAAACCCACCAGATCGAGAAGCGGTACCTCCGGCGGGACGGGACGCTGCTGTGGGCCAGCCTCACGCTGGCGCTCCACCGGGACGCGGCCGGTGAGCCGGAGTACTTCATTTCCGTCGTGCAGGACGTGTCGGACCGCAGGAAGGCCGAGGCCGACCTCCGGCAGACGGCCGCGCTGCTCCAGACCGTCGCGGACGAAACGCCGGACGCGATCTTCGTCAAGGACCGCGAGGGCCGGTACCTGTTGTTCAACCAGGCCGCGGCCCGGTTCGTAGGAAAACCCATCGCCGAGGTGCTCGGCCGGGACGACACCGCGCTGTTCGACCCCGACAGCGCCCGGTACCTGATGGCCCGGGATCGGCAGGTGATGAGCGGCGGGGTTCCCGAACAGGAGGAGGACACGATAACGGCGGCGGGCGTCACCCGGACGTACCTCTCCCGTAAGGTGCCCTACCGGGACGAATCGGGGGGTGTAATCGGTGTGGTCGGGACCGCGATCGACATCACCGAGCGCAAGCGGGTCGAGGACCAACTCCGCCGCAGCGAGCAGGAGCTCGCCGACTTTTTCGAAAACGCCTCGGTCGCGCTGCATTGGGTCGGCCCCGACGGCACCATCCTCCGAGTCAACCGGGCGGAACTGGACATGCTCGGCTACGCACGCGAGGAGTACGTCGGCCGCCACATCAGTGAGTTCCACGCCGACCCGGACGTGATCTGTGACATCCTCCGGCGGTTGTCGGCCGGCGAGACGCTGCGCGACCTCGAGGCCCCGCTCCGGTGCAAGGACGGCAGCATCAAGTACGGCCTGATCAACTCGAACGTGCTGTGGGCCGGCGCCGAGTTCGTCCACACCCGCTGCTTGACCCGGGATGTCACCGAGGAGAAGCGGGCCGAGGCGGCGCTGCGGGAGAGCGCGGAGCAACTCCGCACGCTGGTGGAAAACGCCACCGAGGCGATCGTCCTCGTGGACGTGGACACCCGAAAGTTCGTGTCGGTGAACCAGAGCGCGGAGCTGCTGTACGGGCTCGACCGCCAGCAGTTGTGTGGCGTCGGGCCGCTCGAACTGAGCCCGCCGCACCAGCCCGACGGTGCCCCCTCCGCGGAAGCGGCCGCCTCCCGGATGTTGGCCGCGTTCGCGGGCGAGTTACAGGTGTTCGAGTGGGTACACCGGAACGCGCAGGGGGTCGATTTCCCATGCGAGGTGCGGCTCGTGAGGTACCCGTCGGCGGCGGGCCGACTGGTGCGCGGGTGCGTGACGGACATCACCGAGCGCAAGCGGGCGGCCGCGTTCGCGGCCCGGCAGACTGCGCTCCTCGAGCAGATCGCCCGCGGCAGCCCGCTCGCCGAGGTGCTGGCCGCGGTCGTGGCGCTGATCGAGGACGAGCTGCCGAACGTTCTCGCTTCGGTGCTGCTCCTCGACCGCGACGGACAGCGCCTCCGCCTCGGGGCGGCGCCGAACATGCCGACCGCGTACATTTCGGCCATAGACGGGATCAGTATTGGGCCGGCCGTCGGGTCGTGCGGGACGGCCGCCTTTACGCAGCGGCCGGTGTGCGTCAGCGACATCGATGCCGACCCGCTGTGGGCAGACTTTAAAGCCCTCGCCCGCACGCACGGGCTGCGGTCGTGCTGGTCGGAGCCGATCCTTTCCGCCCGCGGGGTCGCGGGCGCCACAGTGTTGGGTACGCTCGCGGTGTACGGCCGCACCCCCGGGCCCCCTCCCCCGCGGTACACAGATGTGATCGAGCGGGCCGGGCTGCTGGCCAGCATCGCGATCGAGAGCCACCGGACGGCGCGGGAGCTGCAAGAGACCGCGCTCCAGTTCCGGACCGTGTTCCAGAGCGTCCCGGTCGGGCTGTTCGTGGCCGGCAGCACCGGGCGGGTCGTGATGGCGAACGTGCTGTGCGCGAGTCAGTTCGGGTACTCCCACGACGAAATGATCGGCCGGTCGGTCGAGCAACTGGTGCCCGAACCCCTGCGGACTGCGCACGTGCGCCTGCGGGCCCAGTACACCGCCGCGCCGACGGCCCGCGTGATGGGCGAGGGGCGCGAACTGAACGCGGCGCGCAAGAACGGCGCCCTGTTCCCGGTCGAGATCGGGCTGGTGCCCATGACGATCGGGGGCGAGCAGCAGGTCCTGGTCGCAGTGTCCGACATCTCCAAGCGGGTGGAGGCCGAGCGGCGCACCCGCGAGAGCGAGGCCCGCAAGGCGGCGATCCTGCACTCCGCGCTCGACTCTATCATCTCCATCGACCACGAGGGCCGAGTCGTCGACTTCAACCCGGCGGCCGAGTTCACGTTCGGGTGCCCGGCCGCGTCGGTCATCGGCCGCCTGTTCGGCGACCTGTTCGTTCCGCCGGCATACCGCGAGGCCCACAAGCGCGGGATGGAACGATTCCTGCGCACCGGGGAGGGGCCGGCCTTGAACCGGCGGCTCGAGCTGCCGGCGCTGCGGGCGGACGGCACCGAGTTCCCGACCGAACTGTACATCACCGTGATCCAGACGGGTGACCGCCCGACGTTCAGCGCCTACCTGCGCGACATCACCGACCGCAAGCGCGCGGAGCAGGAGTTGCGGGCGCTGAACGCCGATCTGGAGCGCCGGGTGACCGAGCGCACCGCGGACCTGTCCCGGCTCGTCGCGATCCTCGACGCATCACCCGATTACATCGCCATCGCGGCCGACCCGAACGGGCCGGTCATGTACATCAATGCGGCCTTGCAGCACCTCGGGGCCGCGCGGGGGCTCACCCGCGACCAGCTGGCGCTCCCGCTGTTCCACCCGCCCGAGACGGTCCGGCTGCTGAACGAGGTCGCTCTCCCGGCGGCCGTCCGGGACGGCATCTGGCTTGGTGAAACCGAGGTCATCGGGCCCGACGGGGCGACCCGCCCGGTCTCTCAACTGATTCAGGTACACAGAGGGGCGGACGGGGCGGCGCAGCTGTTCTCGACGATCATGCGCGACATCTCGAAGCTCAAACACCTCGAGCACGAGTTGCTCCAGGGGCGCGACTCGCTGCTTCGGGTGAACGCCGAGCTGTCGAAGGTGTCCCGGCTGAAGGACGAGTTCCTGGCCAGCATGAGTCACGAGTTGCGGACGCCCCTCAACGGGGTGCTGTCGCTGTCCGAGTCTCTGCACGAGGGGGTGTACGGCCCGGTTAACCCCGTTCAGGCTGGCGCGCTGCGGGACATCGAGCAGAGCGGGCGGCACCTGCTGGCCCTCATCAACGACATCCTGGACCTGTCCAAGGTGGAGGCCGGCCAGCTCACGCTGGACCCGGTCCCGGTGGACGTCGAGGCGCTGTGCCAGTCGGCCCTGCGGCTGGTGAAGGAGATGGCACAGAAGAAGCGGCACCGGGTGACCCTGAGCGTGGACGGCCGGATCGGGCTCATCGTGGCCGACCCGAAGCGGCTCAAGCAGGTGCTCGTGAACCTCCTCAGCAACGCCGTCAAGTTCACGCCGGACGGCGGGGTCATCGAACTCGACGTGACCGCCGGGGACGACGGGCGCACCGTGTCGTTCGCCGTTCGGGACAACGGGATCGGGATCCGCCCGGACGACGTCGGGCTGCTGTTCCAGCCGTTCCAGCAGATCGACAGCCGCCTGTCGCGCGAGTACTCGGGGACCGGGCTCGGGCTCGCGCTGGTGCGCCAGATGGCCGAGCTGCACGGCGGTGGGGTCGAAGTCGCCAGCGCGCCGGGCCAGGGGAGCAGGTTTACGGTCACCATCCCCCTGCGGGTACCGGAAACGGGCTCGGGCAGCATCGAGGCCCCGCCGGCCCGCGTACGCAAGGTGCTGCTCGTTGAGGACTCGCCCGGGGACGCACTCCAGATCGAACGGTACCTCCTGGAGATGAACGTGCAGGTCATCACGCACCCCAGTGCCGGGGGCGCGGCCGACCGTGCGCGTCAGGAGCGCCCGGACCTCGTTCTTCTGGATCTCCTCTTGACCGACGGCGACGGGTGGCAGGTGCTGGCCGAACTGAAGGCGGACGAGTCGACCCGGGCGATCCCGGTCGTGGTCGTTTCGGTGTTCGACGACCAGACCCGGTGTACCGCGCTGGGAGCGGCCGCGGTGCTCCTCAAACCGGTCGACCGGCAGACGCTGCGGCGCACCCTCGGCAACGCTGGCACCTCCTCCGGGCACGGCCACAACTCGGCTTCTCCCCCGCCGCCCGAGCCCAACCCCACCGCCCCGCTCGTGCTGATCGCGGAAGACAATCTGCTGAACGCGCGCGCGATCGGGGACTACCTCGGCTCGCTCGGGTACCGCATCGAAGTAGCGGCGAACGGGCTTCAGGCGATCGAACTTGCCGGCGAGAAGCACCCGGCGCTGATCTTGATGGACATACAGATGCCTCAGCTGGACGGTCTGGAGGCGACGCGCCGGCTGCGCGCACAGCCTGCAACCGCGTCCGTACCGATCATTGCGGTCACCGCGCTCGCGATGCCCGGGGACCGGGAGCGGTGCCTCAGTGCCGGGGCGTGCGAGTACTTAACTAAGCCGGTTTCGTTGCACAAGCTCCGCGAGTTGATCGAACGGCTGCTACCTCAAACGGCACCGGTCGGAAAAGAATGATGTTTTACCCCGGCTCTTCTCGTCTAGCGGCTTCTAGGCGGTGTACGGACGCCACGAGCAAGTGCGCGGAGTCGTTGCAAGCATTCCTGTCTCACCGATAAGCGGACCGCCGGTGCGGTTTGAGCTATGTCCAGGCTGCCCGACCGTGTACCGGTCCGTTCGGTGTAATTGTTTAGAATGCCGCCGATCGGTTGGTGATCATGCACCAATCTTGACTACCGTTTGGCCTTTCCCATCGTCCAACACCCCGAACCTCTCGGGCGGGCGCGTGAAGCCGCCAGAACTCCCTGCCCGTTGAAGCCAGCGTACCGGCCTGGCATGTCGCGTGTGCACCGTGTGTCGCTCGGGCACAGGTCCCGTTGGCCGGAGGCCGCTCCGCAGGAGCCGATGATGGGCACGCGCCGGGAAACAGCGACTGGCGGCACGAAGTTGGCACGGTAAAGGGGCACCGGCACGACTCTTGCTTTGTCGCTCAAGTCGGCACCGGGAGTGGCTGCCGGCCGCATCACCCATCAACGCGAGGAACTTTCGATGAGCACCGCAGTGGCCCCCTGGCGTCCGTTCGGCATGGTCGAACCGTTACGCCAAGAGATGGAAACTCTGTTCGACCGGTTCTTCGGCGAGGAGAACGG
>JBJSXS010000099.1:0-13441 GCA_046086545.1 Gemmata sp. | reverse complement strand
CGCGGGGCTCGAGGGTTGCGTCCGTTCGCGGCTCAGGCGGTGGCGTTGTACCCGATCAGGTCCCAGCCCTTGCGGTAGGTGCGGCGGATGTACGGGGCCGCTTCCTTGATGTCGGCCTCGCACTTCTCACCGTTGAAGGCGAACGACTTGCCGGTGCGGATCGCCACGTTGCCCAGCAGGAACGCCGCGGTCAGTTGGCTCGCGTACTCGAAGTTGGACAGCGCCAGTTCCGGCTTGCCGGCCTTGATCGCCTCCACCCACTCGTCCTTCTGACCCTGGTCGCCCTTGTTGTTGCTCGGCATCGTCTCGGGCTTGGTGTTCCCGTCGGCCTTCTTTCCGGTGCTGAAGAACACGTTCGCGCCGTAGTCGTCGGGCGAGTACGCGATGCCCTTCGAGCCCACCAGGATGGACCCGCTGTTGACGAGCGGCTTGCCGGACAGTTCGGTGGCCTTCTTCACCAGCGCCTCGGACGGGAGCATCTTCTTGCCGTCCTTCTGGCCCTCGTACCAGTGGACGGTGACCGGCACCATCTTGTCGCGCTTCGGGAACTCGATGGTCGCGTGCGCGAAGCTCGGGCAGGAGAGCGGGTTCACGTCGCCGGCCTCGGCCGACACCTTGGTCGGGTACACGGACGCGAGGTTCAGCCCCATGAACGCCATGTTGGCGGTGTGGCACGCCATGTCGCCGATGGCCCCGGTGCCGTAGTCCCAGTACCCGCGCCAGGCGAACGCGTGCATCCCGGCGCCGTAGGGGCGGTCCGGGGCGACCGCGAGGAACTCGTCCCAGTGGATGCCGGCGGGCACCGGCCCTTCCTTCGGCGGGTTCTTGTCGCTCACCTTCGGCGCCTGCGGCCAGATCGGGCGGTTGGTCCACACGTGGACCTCGGTCACGTCGCCCAGTTCGCCGGTGCGGACCAGCTCGGCGGCGCGGCGAAGGCCGTTGGCCGCGGTGCCCTGGTTGCCCATCTGGGTGCAGACCTTGTTCTTCTTCGCCTCGGCGCGGAGCAGGTGCGCCTCGTACACGTCGTGCGTGAGCGGCTTCTGGACGTACACGTGCTTGCCGGCCCGCATCGCGAGCACCGCGGCCAGCGCGTGGCTGTGGTCCGGCGTGCTGATGGTGAACGCGTCCACGTTCTTCATCACGTCCTTGTTGTCGAACAGCTTGCGGAAGTCGGTGAACGTCTTCGCGTTCGGCCACTTCTTGGCCTTGTCCGCGTTCTTCTTGTCGTCGATGTCGCACAGCGCGACGACTTCCATCAGGTTCCCGGCCTGGTCGATGTCGCTGGACCCCTTGCCGCCGACGCCGATGCCGCCGACGCGGAGCTTCTCGTTCGCGCGATAGACGCGCGCGGCGGACATCGCCGGGGCGAAGTACAGGTAGCCGAGGCCGGCCGCGGTCGCGCCGAGCGCCTGCCGACGAGTGATGCGAGCCATGATCGTCTCCGCGAGGATCGAGGGAGGGAACGGAGTTGGGGCGAACTGCGCCCGTGGGGTCACGAGGTTGAGTGTAAGAGCGGCGCAGTTGGCGAGCAACGACAAAGGCGGGAAGAGCGAGCGGACGGACGGCAGGAGGTCTAGAGCAACGAACCACCTGTTTGGCCCCTGCCTACGGATCGGTAGCAGGTTCTTTTGATTCTGTGAATTCCGGACTCGGATTCCCGCTGCCTGACTACCGGCGTGGGTTCGCCGGTGCCGCCAGTACCGCCCGGATCGCGGGCGCACGAAGGGCCGGCTGTGCTGACGGATTGAGGGGATTTTTTCGGTTCTCCGGGGTACCGATCGGCGAGACGTGGGCTAAGTTTGAGGTGTGCGGCGGTAGGGCGGGAGGTCGCCTTGACGGTCACCCCCCAACGGTTATAATTCGCGAAGCATCAACGGAATGATGCACCGACCTTTATGGCTCAGAGGAGCCACGGCACCACTCGAGATCAGAACCCCACCCCACCAACGGCGATTCCTCCGGCACGGCCCGCCTCGCTCTTGCGGCGAATGGCCCGATACGCCGGACCGCCACGCTCCACCAGCACGGGGTTGCCGGGACGACTCGACGCCAGCCAAGGCCGACCGACCGCGGACCCGAACAACGGGAAGCTCCGTAACGCAAGTGCCGGGAGCCGAACAGAAGGCCGAGCCGTTTCTGTTCGGGCCCATCTACTTGCAGCATGGAGCTTTCCCTTCCGCAGGTGCAAACGTGCCGCCCGACCCGGTGGAGCTGACCAAGCAGATCAAGGCCGCCAGCGACATCGTCGCTGTCGTCGGTTCGTACATCAACGTGATCCCGTCCGGCAAAACGTTCAAAGCGGTCTGCCCCTTCCACAACGACACCCGCCCCTCGCTCGACGTGGACCCGCAGCGCCAGCGGTACCGCTGCTGGTCGTGCGGCGCCCACGGCGACGTGTTCGCGTTCGTCCAGAACCACGAGAAGGTCGGGTTCCGCGAGGCCCGGCAGATACTCGCGGACAAAGCCGGAATCAAGCTCGACGAGCAGCAGACGCCGCAGGACCACCAGCGCACGCGGTTGCTCGAGGTGATGCGCTGGGCGCAGTCGAAGTACGCCTACCAGTACCTGGAAGGCGACGCGGGCGAAGAGGCCCGCAAGTACATGGGGTCGCGGAAGCTGTCCGGCAAGACGGTCCGCGACTTCGGGATCGGCTTCGCGCCCGTCAACGGCGACTGGCTGGTGCGCCTCGCGGCCGCGGAGGGCGTGCCCGCCGACGTGCTGGTCGAGGTGGGGCTGACCGCCGTGCGGGAGGGCCAGCGGGGGTTCTACGACCGGTTCCGCGATCGGGTGATGTTCCCGATCAAGGACGTGCGCGGGCAGGTGGTCGGGTTCGGCGGGCGGATCATGCCGAACAACCCGTTGGCCGCGCGCGGGCCGAAGTACTACAACTCGGCCGAAACGCCCCTGTTCCACAAGAGCGAGCTTCTGTACGGCCTCGACCTCGCCCGGCACGCGACCGCGGGCTACCTCGCCGTGGTCGAGGGCTACACTGACGTGATGATGGCCCACCAGTGCGGCGTCCCGCAGGTGGTCGCCACGATGGGCACCGCGCTGAACGCGAAGCATGTGGCCCAGTTGCGCCGCTATGTGCCGAAGGTGGTGCTCCTGTACGACGCGGACGCCGGCGGCTACACCGGTGTAGACCGCGCGCTCGAGCTGTTCGTGTCGCAGGACGTCGAGCTCGCGGTCGCGACGCTGCCGGAGGGGCTGGACCCGTGCGACCTGCTCGTCCGCCCGGACGGCATCGAGACGTTTCAGCAAGTGCTGACGTCCGCAGTTGATGCGCTGGATTTCAAACTGTCGAAGCTCCTGGAACGCGACCCGGTCCCGTCGGACGACAGCAAGCGGCGGATCGTGCGGGACATCCTCGCGGTTATGGCGGCCGCCCCGCTGGTGCCCGGCGCCGCGGCCCAGGTTAAGCGCGAGCTGATCGTCACCCGGCTGTCGCAACGGTTCGGGCTCCGGCAGGAGACCGTGTGGGCGTGGTTCGGGGAGCTTCGCAAGGAGTACGAGCAGCGCGAGCGCGACCGACAGCAGAAAGAGCGCGAGCAGGCCGCCCGCGACAACCCGGCGCCGGCCCGGCCGAAGCCGGACGCCGTGCTGCCCACCACCGAGCGCCGCGGCGCGAGGTCCGGCCCTGAGGCCGCCGCCGAGCGCCAGATGGTCGAGCTGCTGCTGGGCGACCCGGCCCTGGTCCCGACCGCGGCGGAACAGTTGTCGCCCGAGGAGATCACCCACACCGGGATCCGGCGGATCGTCACGGAGATGTTCGCGATCCAGGCCGCCGGCATGGTGGCCGACCTGGAAGCGCTGCGCGTGCGGCTCGAGGACCGCCGCGACCTGTTCGACGCCGCCGCCTACCAGCTGCAGCCGGTCGGCCAGCACATGCAGGACCGCGAGGAGTGGCTGGCCCGGCTGCTCAAACGGTTCGCGGACTTGAAGGCCGCCGCCGAGGCGCGCGAGGCCAAGGAGAAGCTGTCCGGCGCGAGCGACGCCGAGACGAAAGAGCTGCTCCGGCGGATCCAGCTGAGCCAGAAGCGCCCGGGCAAGGCCGCCGAGGGCGCGCCGAGCGACCAGGACCAGCAGCCGAAGCCCGCCGCCTGAGGCGCGGGCCGGCACGAGAACACCTAGTTTCGCACCGCGAGTTGCAGAACCACCCGGCGCGGCGGCCATGACGGCGAACCGCGGACGACCAGTGGGAGGGGTTCGATGGACTGGAAGAACGACGAGGTGCTCAAGGCCCTCATCGAGAAGGCCAAGCAGACCGGGTCGCTCACCTACGACGAGGTGAACGCGGCCCTGCCCGCCGACGCCGAGCCGGACCGGCTGACCGAGATCACCGAGTACCTGCTCGACCAGCACGGCGTGAGCCTGATCGACGGGGACGAGGACGCCGAGGAGGTGCCGGTCGCGGTCGCCGAGGCCGCCATCGTGGACCCGGAGGCGTCCGCGTTCGAGGACTCCGACGGCGACGGGCGGCACATCGACGACCCCGTCCGCATGTACCTGACGCAGATGGGGCAAATCGACCTGCTGGACCGCCGGCGGGAAGTGTCCCTCGCCATGAAGATCGAAATGACCCGCCGCCGGTTCCGCCGCAAGGTGCTGGAGTGCGACTACGCGATGCGGCAGGTGGTCGAGACCCTCAAGCGCGTGCACAGCGGGGACCTGCCGTTCGACCGCACCATCAAGGTCTCACAAACCGAAAACCTCGAGAAAGACAAGATCCTCGCGCGGATGCCGCACAACCTGCGCACCCTCGAGCCGCTGATGGAGGCCAACGTCGAGGACTTCCAGCGCCTCGGTGAGGAGCGCTCGCCGGTCAAGGACAAGGAGGACATCCGCGAGCGCCTGCGCCTGCGCCGCCGCAAGACGGTCACGCTGGGCGAGGAGCTGTCGATCCGCACGCAGAAGGTCCAGCCGCTGATGAAGAAGCTGGAACAGATCAGCCAGCGGATGGACGAGTTGGAGGCCGAGATCGCCGCGCTGCGCGGCAACCGCGCGGCAAAGGAGGAGCGCGCGAACCTGGAGAAGGAGCTCCAGGACCTGATGCTCATCACGCTCGAAGAGCCGGGCAGCCTGCGCAAGCGCGTCGGCATCATGAAGCAGCGGTTCACCGAGTACGAGCAGGCGAAGCGCGACCTGTCCGGCGGCAACCTGCGCCTCGTCGTGAGCATCGCGAAGAAGTACCGCAACCGCGGGCTGTCGTTCCTCGACCTGATCCAGGAGGGGAACACCGGCCTGATGCGGGCCGTGGACAAGTACGAGCACCGCCGCGGGTTCAAGTTCAGCACCTACGCGACGTGGTGGATCCGGCAGGCGATCACGCGGGCGATCGCGGACCAGGCGCGTACGATCCGCATCCCAGTCCACATGATCGAGACCATGTCGAAGCTGCGCAACGTATCGAAGCAGCTGCTCCAGGAGCTGGGCCGCGAGCCGACGGTGCAGGAGACCGCGGACGCCGCCGGCATCTCCTACGACGAGTGCAAGCGCGTTCTGAAGATCAGCCGCCAGCCGATCAGCCTCGACCGGCCGGTGGGCGAGAGCGAAGACTCGTACTTCGGCGACTTCATCGAGGACACGTCCGTTGACAGCCCGGTGAACGCGGCCACCAACGAGATGCTCAAGGACAAGATCGAGGGCGTGCTGAAGACGCTCACCTACCGCGAGCGCGAGATCATCAAGCTGCGCTACGGGCTCGGCGACGGCTACACGTACACGCTCGAGGAGGTGGGCCGCATCTTCAAGGTGACCCGCGAGCGCGTTCGCCAGATCGAGGCGAAGGCGGTGCGCAAGCTCCAGCACCCGGTCCGCAGCCGCCAGCTCGAGGGCTTCCTCGACGGGCTGAAGAACGCCAAGACGTAGCCCGGCCCGCGGGAGGCACGAACATTCGGAGTACGGAATCCGAAAGGGGCAGAGAGCCGCGCCGCGGGCTGTCTTCTTTCGGATTTCGTACTTTGAACGTACTTCTTCCCCGGAGCGGTTATGTCCGTCACGTCCGCGCTGCGCGAGTGCCACCGGCTCCGCGCCCACCTCCGCACCCTGCAAGCCGAGATCGACCGCGGGCCGCGCGTCCGCCAGGCGCACCAGGACGACCTCGAAGCCGCCCGCCGGGCCCACAAGGACCACCACGACGCGATCACGAAGCTCAAGCTCAAGCAGCGCGAGGACGAGGGCTCGCTGAAGCAGACTGAGGCGCGGCTCGCGAAGCTCGAAGACCAACTGCCCGGGCTCACCGTGCAGAAGGAGTACGCGGCCAAGGAGCACGAGATCGAGATGGCCCGCGCGAAGAAGGGCGAACTCGAAGACGCGATCCTCGCGACCATCATGGAACTCGAGGAGAGGACGGCCGGGATCCCCGCCGCCGAGCAGGCGTGGGCGCAGGCGCAGGCCGACTTCAAGCAGTTCGAAGCGGACGCGGCCGAGCGCCTCGCGGGCATGAGGGCCGATCAGGACGCGTCGAACGCGGAACTGGCCCGGGCCGAAGCGACGCTCCCGGCGGAGGTGAAGCGGACCTACGACACCGTTGTGAAGGCGAAGGGCGCCGACGCGCTCGCGGGCGCGAAGGACCGCGTGTGCCAGGCGTGCCGCGCGACCATGACCGAGACCCAGTTCGGCACGCTCCGCGCCGGCACGTTCCGCACCTGCACCAGTTGCGGGCGCATCCAGTACCCCGTCGAGTGACGGGCGCGAACCTCGCCCCCATCGTGCGCCTCTTTAGGAGAGAGGAGGCGCCCCCATGACCGACCAGGAAACGCTGTTGCGCGCGGTGGCAGCGCACCCCGATGAGGACACGCCGCGGCTCGTCTACGCGGACCTGCTGGACGAACTCGGAGGGGCGGCGAACGCCGCCCGCGCGCGGTTCATCCGAACGCAGATCGACCTGACCCGCAACCCCGGGCGCAGTTGGTTCGCCAACTCCGATCGCCTGGCCGAGGCGGCCCGCCTCGCCGGTCGGTTCGCGGACGAGTGGTTGGACGAGCTTCCCCTTTGGGCCGCGTCCGAGGGCCGCAAGCAGCGGCTCCGGGCCGACGACTTCCCCCGCGGGTTCCTCGAAACGTACCACGTCGCACCCGACACGTTCGCCGCCCAGGGCGAACAACTGCTCGACCGGGCGCCGATCGCCCGCGTGGTGGTCGGCCGGTTCCCGGGGGCCGCCGCGGTGCGCGAGTTCTTCGCCGCCACGGTTCTTCAGCGGGTTCGTATCCTGGCGCTGTCGGGGGCGAGCGGCGACGCGGTCGTCGGCTCCGTTAAGACCTCCCAAGTGCTGGGCAACCTGGAAGAACTCGACCTGTCGGGAACCGGCCTGACAGACGCCGGCGCGCGGGCGCTCGCGCGAGCGACCGGGCTCGGCAACCTGCGGGCCATCGCCGTTCGCGGGCGCTCCCTCTCGGTGCAGGGCGTTTCGGCGCTGCTGTCGGCGCCGCGGCTGCCGAAGTTGCGGGTCGTAGACGTACGCGGCGCCGAGGTGGGTTACGTATGGAAGCGGCACCTGCGGGCACAGTTCCCGCGGCACACTGTCCTGGTGTGACTAACCTTCACCTCGTCGCGAGGTGAGCGTACTATTTCGGTATGCTCCGCGAAATCTCGGTCCAAAACCTGGCGCTCATCGAAGACGTGCGGGTCGAACTGCACTCGGGGTTCTGCGCGTGGACCGGTGAGACCGGGGCCGGCAAGTCGCTGCTGCTCGGTGCCCTGGCCCTGCTGCTGGGCGACCGCAGCACCGCCGACATCATCCGCACCGGGGCCGACGAGCTCCGTGTGACGGGGCGCTTCGAGTTGACGCGCGCGGAGCAGCGCGAGGCGGCGGCGGAACTGCTCCAGACCGCGGTCGAGGAGGACGACCTCATCCTGACGCGCCGGCTGTCGCGCTCGGGCCGCAGTTCGGCGCTGGTGAACGACGTGCCGGTCGCGGTCGGCACCCTGCGGCGCATCGGTGAGATGCTCGTGGACGTCCACGGCCAGCGCGAGAGCTACTCGCTTCTGCAGCCCGCTTACCAGCTCGAGCTGCTGGACGCCTACGGGCGCCTCACCGACCTGCGCAACAGGTACGCCGAGAGGGCCGACCGGGTCCGCGAACTGCGGGCCCGGTTCAAAGCGCTCTCCGACGCGAAGGCGACCCGGCAGCGCGAGCTGTCGCTGGCGCGGTTCGAGCGCGAAGACCTCGACGCGGCCCGGCTCACCCCGAACGAACTGCCTTCCCTCGCGAAGGAGCGCGAGCGGCTGGTGCACGCCCAGAGCCTGGCGCAGTTCACCAGCGGCGTCGCGGCGCGACTGGTGGACGACGACGGGGCCGTGTCCGAGGTGCTCGGCCGGCTCATCAAGGAGTCGCACAAGTGGGCCAGTTTTGACGCCAAGCTCGCGGAGGTGAGCCGGCGCTTGGGCGCCCTGCGGCCGGAGGTCGAAGACCTCGCGGACACGTGCCGCGACCTCGCCGAGCGGTTCGAGGCGGACCCCGACCGGCTCGAGGCGGTCGAAAACCGCATCGCCCTCCTGAAAAAGCTCCAGCAGCGGTACGGCAAGACCCCGGACGAGCTGCTCGCCTACCGCGACACGCTCGACGCGAAGGAAGCCGCGCTTCAGAGGCAGGAGGACGATCTCGGCGGTACCGACACCGCTTTGCGGGCCGCTTACTCCGAGATGCGGGCCGCGGCGGATGCGCTCAGCAAGGCCCGGGCGAAGGTCGCGAAGAAGCTCGCGGGCGAGGCCCAGAGGCACCTCGCCGACCTCGGGATGCCGAAAGCGAAACTCGACGCGGCGATCGAACTCATCGACCTGCCCGACGACCCCACGGCCGGGGACGTGCCCGCCGCCGGCATCGACCACCTCGAACTGATCCTCACCGCGAACCCGGGCGAGCCGCCGCGCCCGCTGCGCAAGGTCGCCAGCGGCGGCGAGATGTCGCGCACCATGCTCGCGCTGAAGACCGTGTTGGCCGCACACGACCCGGTGCGCACGCTGGTCGTGTTCGACGAGATCGACGCGAACGTCGGCGGGCGCCTGGGCGACATGCTCGGGCAGAAGCTCGCGGCGCTGGGCCGGTCGCACCAGGTGCTATGCGTGACGCACCTCCCACAGGTCGCGAGTTACGCGGCGCACCAGTGGACGATCCGCAAGGAGTCCACGACGAAGCGCACCGCGACCACCATCACGCCCCTGCTCACCGAGGAGAGCCGCGTGGAGGAGCTCGCGACGATGCTCCGCGGCGAGTCGCGCAGCGAGACGACCCGCAAAGAGGCCGCCGAAATGCTCCGCGCCGCCGCCCTCCAGCGCGCTTGTTGAGCGCTCTTTTCTTCCCTCCGGTACCCGGCGCGCGGTATGCTCGCACTCTCGTCGCCCGCTCCCCCTTTCGGCGGACCATCTACCCATGTGCGACCGGCATCACGGCTACACCGGCGAGACCGCGACCGCGGACGAGACCCGGCGCGGGTTCCTGCACACCACCGCCGCGGCCGGGGCCGTCGCGCTGGGCGCGGCCACCGCCGCGAGCGCTGCGGACAAGAAGGCCGACGACAAGAAGCCCGGGGAGGGCATCCCGACGCGCGCTCTGGGAAAGACGAAGGAGCGACTGTCGATCCTCTGCCTCGGCGGCTGGCACATCGGGGCCGTCAAGGACAGGGACGAGGCCGTGAAGATCATGCACACGGCCATCGACGAGGGCGTGACGTTCTTCGACAACTGCTGGGACTATCACGACGGCGGTAGCGAAGAGATCATGGGCAAGGCGCTCGCGGCCGATCAGGGCCGGTGGCGCAAGAAGGTGTTCCTGATGACGAAGGTCTGCGCGCGCGACGCGAAGGGGGTGCGTGCGATGATCGACGAGAGCCTCAAGCGGCTCCGCACGGACGTCATCGACCTGATGCAGCTGCACGAGATCAACTGGGACAACGACCCCGAATGGGTGGTCGAGCAGGGCGGGCTGCAGGCGCTCCTTCAGGCACAAAAAGCCGGCAAGGTGAGGTACGTCGGCTACACGGGCCACAAGCACCCCGCGATCCACCTGAAGATGCTGCCGGTGCACGCGTGGGACACGGTGCAGTGCCCGATCAACGTGTGCGACCACTTTTACCGCAGCTTCGCGAAGGAACTGATCCCCGCGGCGAAGAAACACGGGGCCGCGGTCATCGGGATGAAGTCGCTCGGCGGCGGCGACGGCAAGATCGTGAAGGCCGGGGTCGCCACGGCGGAGGAGTGCCTCCGGTTCTCGCTGTCGCAGGACGTGGTGTCGGTCGTCAGCGGCATGGACTCGATGGAGGTGCTCAAGAAGAACATCGCCACCGCGCGCGACTTCAAACCGCTCGAAGGCGAGGAGCTGAACAAACTGCTCGCGAAGGTGAAGCCGCACGCGGGCGACGGCCGCCACGAGCGGTTCAAGAGCACCATCGACTTCGACGGCCCGTACCACCGCAAGCAGCACGGGTTCGACGAACCGCCCCCCAGGTAACCAGGGCGGCGGGCGGACGGCGGAGAAGCACCGGCCTGGCTCGCGTCCGCCTCCCGCCCGCCGCCTTCGGAAAATCAGTCCGGCACACCCAGCACCTTGATCTGCGGGTCGCCCTCGCACATCGGGATGACGGTCGCGAGCAGCGTCTGCGTGTGCTTCTCCTTCATGTGCGCCTCGAGCCCGGGGATGCCCTTGAAGCTCTCGTACATGATGTACGTGTTCGGGGCGTCGGGGTCGCGGTTCAGGTAGTACGCGATGCACCCCGGCTCCTTGCGGGTCGCGGTCAGGCACGGGGCGAACGCCTCCTCGAACTTCTTCTCGTTGCCCGCCTTCACCTTGAACGTCACCAGGATCGCGAACGTCTTTTTCTCGTCCTTCAGCTTCCCCTTGATCATCTTGACGACCGGATTCTCCTCGTCGGCCGCCCGGGTCTGGGCGCCGGTCGCGACCAGCAGCGCGAGCGGGGCGGCGAGGAACAGTGCGCGGAACATGGTTCGGAGCTCCTTTGTGTGTGGAACGGGCGTGGCTATGGGACCACGCGAGAGGGCAGATTGCACGCGAAAACTGCGGTTGCTCGCCCCCGCCCGTTCGGAGAGAATTCGCCCACTACGGGGGAGGGGGCTCATGCGCGCGCTCAACGTTGCTGTTCTGGACGAGGAGCTGCCGTTCCCGCTCACGTCGGGCAAGCGGATCCGCACGTTCAACCTTCTCGCGCGGCTCGCGCGGCGGCACCGCGTGACGGTGCTGTGCCACCGCAACCCGTCGCGCGCCGAGTCGCTCGCGGCCGAAGAGGCGTGCCGCGCCGCGGGCATCGGCACCGTCGTCGTGGACCGCGCGGTGCCGCCGAAGTCCGGCCCCGGGTTCTACGCGCGGCTCGCGGGCAACCTGCTCTCGCCGCTGCCGTACTCCGTCAGCAGTCACACCAGCCCGACGCTGGCGGCGGCGGCGCGCGCGTTCGCGAGCGAGAACCCGGTCGACGTGTGGCACTGTGAGTGGACGCCCTACGCGCAGGTGCTGCTCGACGCGCTCGGCCCGGGCCTGCGTGCCGCGCGGTGGAGCGTGATGGCGCACAACGTCGAGTCGCTGATCTGGCGCCGGTACGCCGAGACC
Source organism: Gemmata sp. (assembly GCA_046086545.1). Classification (GTDB taxonomy): domain Bacteria; phylum Planctomycetota; class Planctomycetia; order Gemmatales; family Gemmataceae; genus Gemmata. The sequence continues at coordinate 1,884 of JBJSXS010000099.1, read as the reverse complement.
GCCGACAACCCCATGAAGCGGTGGTACATCCGCCAGCAGTTGCGCAAGTTCGAGCGGTTCGAGCGCTGGGCGTACTCCGCGGCGACCGCCGCGATTGCCGTGAGCCGTGAGGACGCGAAACTGATCCGGTCGGAGTTCGGCGGCACGCGCGCGAGGGTGGTCGAGAACGGCGTGGACGTGGACTTCTTCCGCCCGCAGCGCGACGTGGACCGCGACCCGGCGCGGATGCTGTTCCTCGGTAGCCTCGACTGGCGCCCGAACCAGGACGCCGCCCGCGTGCTGCTCACGGAACTGCTCCCCGCGGTTCGGGCCCGGGCCCCCCGAGCGACCGCGGTGCTGGTCGGCCGGCGCCCGCCGGAGTGGCTGCGCGCGCTGGCCGCGGCCACCCCCGGCGCGGAACTCCACGCCGACGTGCCGGACGTGCGCCCGTTCCTGGCGCGCTGCGGGTTCCTCGCGGTCCCGCTCCGCATCGGCGGCGGCTCGCGGCTGAAGATTTTGGAAGCCCTCGCGGCCGGTACGCCGGTCGTCAGCACGCGCGTCGGGGCCGAAGGGTTGGAACTCACCCCCGAACGCGATCTTCTATTGGCCGACACGCCCGACGAACTGACCCGAGCGGCGCTGCGCGCGATCGCCCGCCCGGACGACCTCGCGGACACCGCCGACAGCGGACGCCGGCAGGTTCTGGCCCGGTACTCGTGGGAACTGCTCGCCGAGCGGCTCGATGCCGTCTGGCACTCGGTCGCACACGAACCGGTTCTGGCCCGGGCGTAAATCCCGACGCCGTTGCTATTTATCCCCTCGCCCGCGTGTCACGCTATAGTAACATTCGCGTTCCGCAGAACGATTGTCCCGGCTCCCTCGTCGGTATTGTGAAGCTCACCTTTCCCGCCCCGTGAGGGGCCTCTCATCTGTTGTGGAGTATCGAGCATGTTGAGCGTGAAGTGGCTGCTGTGGGGTGTGCCGGTGGCCGGTGCGGTGGCGGCCGGTGCGGGCGTGAACAGCTGGCTGGGCGCGGCGAACGAGGCCCGTCAGGACCTGAAGCCGGCGACCACGCTGCCCATCACGCGGGTGGTGCTGTTCAACAGCGGGGTGGGGTACTTTTCGCGGTCGGGGGAGGTGGACGGGGACGCGCGGGTGGACCTGACGTTCCCGGAGAGTGACGTGAACGACCTGCTGAAGAGCATGGTGCTGGAGGACTTCAACGGCGGCCGGGTCAGCGCGGTGAGCTACGACAGCCGTGAGCCGATCGCGCGCACCCTGAGCTCGTTCGCCGTCAACCTGAACGGGAGCCCGACGTACGCGGGGATCGTGTCGCAGCTGCGCGGGGAGCGGGTGGAGGTGTCGGTGAGCGCGACGGCGGCGAACCAGCCGGGCAAGCTGTCGGGCACCATCGTCGGGGTGGAGCGGCAGAAGGTGCCGGGTGGCGGTCAGGCGCTGGACGCGGAGGTGCTGAACCTGTGGTGCGCCGAGGGGCTGCGTGCCGTGAAGCTGGGGGACGTGCAGTCGGTGCGTTTCGCGAACCCGGTGGTGGAGTCGGAGTTCCGCCGTGCGCTGGAGGTGCTGGCGCTGAGCCACGACAGCCAGAAGAAGGCGGTGCAGCTGCACTTCGCGGGCGACGGGCGGCGGAAGGTGCAGGTCGGGTACGTGGTGGAGGCGCCGATCTGGAAGACGAGCTACCGGCTGCTGCTGGGCGACAAGGAGCGGCCGTACCTGCAGGGGTGGGCGATGGTGGAGAACCCGAGCGACGAGGACTGGGCCGGGGTCAAGATGGCGCTGGTGAGCGGGCGCCCGATCAGCTTCAAGATGGACCTGTACAACCCGCTGTACATCGGGCGCCCGACCGTCGAGCCCGAGCTGTTCGCCTCCCTCCGCCCCGTCACCTAC
>JBJSXS010000098.1:0-8423 GCA_046086545.1 Gemmata sp. | reverse complement strand
GCCCCCGGGCGTGAGCGGCGGCGCCGTCTCTGGCAGGTGGCGTGAACTTCGGGTCGAGCGACCACCGCTTCAGATACCCCTCGCTGGGGAGCCACTCGCCAACGGTCTGGTTCCGGTCCGCCAGTTCCCATTCCTTCTCTGCTTTGTCGATCTTCGCCTGGGCTGCGGCCCACTCGCGCTCCGCGACGCGGACCTTGGCGTCGAGGTCGGTGAGTCGCTTCTGCTGCTCGCGCGTCGGCGCCTTGATGAGGGGCGGCGAGTTGCCGAACTTCACCGCGCGGCCCTTTTCCGGCACGTTGTTGAAGTACGCGAACAGCCGGTAGAACTCCTTCTGCGTGAACGGGTCGAACTTGTGATCGTGGCACCGGGCGCAGCCGAGCGTGAGGCCGAGCCACACCGTCGCGGTGGTTTCGACGCGGTCCACGACGTACTCCACCGCGTACTCCTCCGGCACGATGCCGCCTTCGGAGTTGCCGCGGTGGTTTCGGTTGAACCCGGTCGCGATACGCTGGTCGAGCGTTGGGTTCGGGAGCATGTCGCCGGCGAGTTGCTCGATCGTGAACTGATCGAACGGCAGGTTGCGGTTGTACGCCTCGATGACCCAATCGCGCCAGCGCCACATGTCGCGCCCGGCATCGGTCTGGTAGCCGTTAGTGTCCGCATAGCGCGCGGCTTCGAGCCACTTCCACGCCATGCGCTCGCCGTACCGCGGCGACGCGAGCAGCCGGTCCGCGAGCCTCTCGACGGCGTCCGGACGCTCGTCGGTTACGAACGCATCGACTTCGGCCGGCGTGGGCGGCACCCCGGTGAGGTCGAAAGACATGCGGCGGATGAGTGTCGCACGGTCGGCCTCGGGCGACGGGCGCAGCCCTTCCGCCTCCAGCCGCGCGAACGCGAAGTTGTCGATGGGGTTCGCGGCGGGGTGCTTCGTCTTGGGCACCGCCGGGCGCGTCGGCGCGACGAACGCCCAGTGCCTCTCCCACCTGCCGCCCTGCGCGACCCACGCTCTCAGCGTCGCGATTTGCTTCTCGGACAGCGGGCGCGCGAACTTCGCGGGCGGCATCCGGTGCTGCGCCTCGTCCGCCGTGACGCGCAAGATCAGCTCGCTCACCTCGGGCTTGCCCGGAACGATCAGCGCGGTGTCTCGCTGCTCCGTGCCGGGGTCGGTGTCGAGGCGCAAGTTCGCCTTCCGCTTGCCAGCGTCCGGCCCGTGGCACTGCACGCAGTGGTCCGACAGGATCGGCCGCACGTCGCGGTTGAAGTCCACCTTCGGTGCGTCGGGCGACGCGCCCGCTGCAAGCGCGAGGGCCATAACGAGCGGGTGCATGGGCGTCACGTCCCCTTCGCGAAGAGGTCCAGCACCGGCTTGCCCTTGCCGTCCTCGGTCGCGTAGAACGGGCGCTTTTCCACGTCGAACGCGGTCCTCGGCGAGATGCCCATCGCGTGGAAAACGGTCGCGTGCAGGTCGCGGATGCTCACCGGGTTCTTGGTGGTGACGAGCGGGCGCTCGTTCGCGGTCTCGCCGTAGAGGAACCCCCGCTTGACGCCGCCGCCGAACATCAGCACGGACCCGCTGCCGGTGAAGTGCCGGTGCAGCCCGTAGTGCTTGAGCTCGCCGAGTTTGTCGGCCTTCGCACGCGACTGATCTCTGGCGGTGCTGCCCGGCACGCCCTCGATCATCATGTCGCGGCTGAACTCGCTCGCCAGCACGACGAGCGTGCGGTCGAGCATCCCGCGCTCCTCGAGGTCGAGGACGAGCTGCGCGATGGGCCGGTCGATCTCCTTCTTCATCCGGGCGTACGTGGTGTGACCGTTCTCGTGCGTGTCCCAGTGCAGGAACGGCACGTACTCGGTCGTCACCTCGATGAACCGCGCGCCGGCTTCCGCCAGGCGCCGGGCGAGCAGGCACCCGAGCCCGAAGCGCCCGGTGTTGTACTTCTCGTAACTCGGCTTCGGCTCCTTCGTGATGTCGAACGCGTCGCGCTCTTTGCTCGTCAGCAGCCTGTGCGCGTTCTCGATGGATTTGAGCATCGACTCGTGGTGATGGTCGGTCGCCATCTCCCCGAGCGGGGACGCCTTGAGCAGCTCCTTGAACTTTTCGTGCCGGGCCGCGAAGCGCTCCGGCGTCATGCCCTTCGGCGGCCGGACGGCGTTCACGGCGTCGTCGGGAAAGGGGAGGTTGAACGGCCCGAACTCGGTGCCGAAGAACCCGCCGGTGGTGAACGCCTTCAGCTCTTCGCTTTCCCCGTGCCCTTCGAGCCGCTGTCCGATGTTGATGAACGGCGGGACCGCCGGGTTGCGCGGCCCCAGGACCCGGGCCATCCACGCGCCGATGTGCGGGCACGCGACCGTCTGCGGCGGGATGTACCCCGTGTGCCAGTGGTACTGGTGCCGCGAGTGCAGGATGTTGCCCAGGTCCGCGACCACATGCGAGCGGATGAGCGTCCCGCGGTCGATCACCTTCGCGACGTTCTCCAGGCCCTCCGTGAGCTTGATGTTGTCCACGACGGTATCGATCGCCGGGAACGTGGAGAGGATCTTGTCCACCGGCACGCCGACCTCGAACTTCGTGTACCTCTTCGGGTCGAAGGTGTCAGGCGCACCCATCCCGCCCCCCATCCACAGCAGGATGCAGGTGTCTGCGGTTGGCCTCGGGTGTTCGGCGGGGTCCGCCGCCCGCAGGGTCGGCGCGGCGGAGCCGAGCGTGGCGAGGCCCGCGGCCGTCATGGCCTCCAGGTAATCCCGGCGAGAAAGTTCACGCGTTGTCATTTGCGGGCCTCATCGTCTCGGCAGGCGATAGGAGTGTTGTTCTAACGAGTATCGATGTTCCATGAGGAACGTTGTTCGGCGCTACGAACGTCGGGAAACAAGTCGCTCTCCGACGAATTCTACCTGACCAGCTGGAACTCGGGCAGCATCACCACCGCCCAGAGCAGGTCGGCGAGGCTCTCGGCGCTGGGCCTGTCGCCCAGGAGCTTTTTCGCCGCGTCGCGCTCGGCCGCAGTTGGCTTGCGCGACAGCGCGCGGACGAACACGAAGTCCGCAAGTTCCTCGGGCGTCGCCTTCGGCTGTGCCTTGAGGATGTTCGCGGCGCCGCGGTCGAGCGTGGTCGTGAGGATTTGTCCGTTCGCGAGGTCGAGCGCCTGGAGAGTGCTAAGTTGGTCCGGGCGCGAGGTGACTACCTGCTCGCGGTTGGGGCGCCCGAGCGACCGCATGAGGGGGTCGCAGTCCACGAGCGTCGTGCGGACGAACTGGCGCTCCTTCGGGGTGGTCGCGGGGAAGGGCGGTAGCGACCCCTGGAAGGCGGCCGATTGTTTAGCGGGCGCGGTGCCGGTCAGCATCCAGATCGTGTCCGTGAACTGTTCGGCGCTGAGGCGCTTCAGCTCGGGGCCGCGGAACACGTAGCCGTCGGCCGGTTCGTGCACGAGTGGAACGGCCTTCGACCGGTACGCGTGCGAGGTCGCAATGTGTCCCACCAGTTTCTTGAGGTCGTACCCGTTCTCCGCCAGGTACACCGCGAGGTGATCGAGGAGGTCTTCGCTCCACGGCTTGTTGCCCATCACGTCCACCGGGTGAACCAACCCGCGGCCCATCAACCGGTGCCACACGCGATTCGACATCGTGCGGGTGAACCGGCCGTTGTCGGGGTGGGTGACGAGCGCGGCGAGCTGCTCCAGCCGCTTCGCTTTGGGTGCGCTCGCGTCGATGGTGCCGATTTCGGGGAACAAGAACTGCGCCTTCGCGGTCGCCCCGGTCGGCTTATCACAGCGGTGGACCGCGAGCGGTTTGTCGGCGATGACCGCGGCGAGGCCGTAGGCGTCGGCGAGTTTCCACGAGTCGATGAAGCTGTCGTGACACGACGCGCACTTGAGGTTCGCGCCGAAAAACACCTGCCCGACGTTCTGCGAGAACTGAAGCTCGACAACCTGCGAGGCGTTCACCTCGCCGCGCCACTTGATGCCCTTCGCGAAGCCTTCGGACTCGGGCCCGGGTGCGATCAGCTCGCGCGCGAAGCGGTCGTACGGCTTGTTCTCCAGCAGGGACCTGTACAGCCACGCGGTGATCTGCTTGCGCCCGCCGTCGATGTACCCGGTGCCCTTGTACTCGTTGCGGAGCGCGTCGTTCCAGAACGCGAGCCAGTGGTCCGCGTAGGCGCGCTCCTCCCCGAGTAACTTTGCGACGAGGCCGGTCCGCTTCTCGGTGGCCGTGTCGTTGACGAACGCCCCGAGTTCGTCGGCCGCGGGCGGCAGGCCGATGAGGTCGAAGTAGACCCGGCGCACGAACGCCGCGTCGTCGAGCGCCTCGGGCGGCTTCAGCTTGTTCGCTTCGAAGTACGCGTCCAAAATGCGGTCGATGGGGTGCTCGCGCCCCGGCTTCGCGGGCGGGAGTACGACCTTGCGCGGCTTCAGAGGGGCGACGTAGGTTGCGGGTTTGAACGTGAACCCGTCCGCCCACGGCAGCCCGTCGTTGACCCACTTGGTGAGGGTCGCGATCTCCTTCGCGGTGAGCGGGTCAGCTTTGGGAGGCGGCATCCGAGCTTCGTCTTCCTTCGCGGTCACACGCCGGAGCAGCTCGCTTTGTCCGGCCTTGCCCGGCACCGCGGCCTTCGACCTGAGCAGGTCCTCGCGCGTGTCGAACGACACGCTGCCCTTGTACGTGCCGTTGGTGTGGCACTTCGCGCACTTGGCTTTGAGGATCGGAACGACATCGTGCGCGAAGTCGGTCTTATTGTCCGACTGCGCGGCGACCGGGCCGAACGAGAGCGCGATCGCGCAAAGTGTGAAGAGTAAGCGCATGCTGGAAGAAGTTCGTGGGGTGGGGCGCTTCTAATAGTAACGTGTGACCCCGGGCGCAGGTGAACAGGAAACCGCGAAAAGCGGGACCGCCGGCGCCCGCTGTTGTCGCCCATCGCGCCTGCCCGCACAATTGACCGGAACTCCCGGAGCGGCTGTCATGAAGACCAAAGCGGAGATCGTGCTGGACTGGCTCCCGCGGTACACCGGGCGCCCGCTCGACCAGTTCGGGCGGTACATCCTGCTCACCAACTTCGCATACTATGTCGAGCTGTTCGCCGCACGGTACGGCGTCCCGGTCCTCGGCCGCGACCGGCCCATGACCAGCGCGACCGCCGAGAACATCACCATACTGAACTTCGGGATGGGCAGTGCGATGGCCGCGACGGTCATGGACCTGCTGTCCGCAATAGAGCCGAAGGGCGTGCTGTTCCTCGGGAAGTGCGGCGGGCTGAAGAACACCAAGGTGGGCGACTTCCTGTTGCCCATCGCGGCGATTCGCGGGGAGGGCACCAGTCACGATTACCTCCCGGCGGAGGTGCCGGCGCTGCCATCGTTCTGGCTGCAGGCGGCGGTCGCTGCGGCCAGCGGCAGGCACGACGTCGACTACTGGAGCGGCACCGTGTACACCACGAACCGGCGCGTGTGGGAGCACGACAACAAGTTCAAGCAGTACCTGCGCGACATCCGCGCCAGCGCCATCGACATGGAGACCGCGACGATTTATGTGGTCGGTTTCGTGAACCGCATACCGAAAGGTGCCCTCCTGCTGGTGTCGGACAACCCGATGACGCCCGAGGGCGTGAAGACCTCGCGCAGCGACGCCGCAGTCACCGAGCAGTTCGTTCGCAAGCACCTCGACGTGGGCGTCTCCGCGCTGATGGAGTTACGCGACTACGGCACGTCGGTGCGGCACCTGCGGTTCGAGGAGCGCCCGGGCTGACACTGGAGCACCAATGCCCCTCTCGTTTCAGGTTCTCGGCGCGCCGGGGCGCGACAACGCGCTGTTCGTGAAGGTCGATACCGGGCAATCGCAGACGCGGCTCCTGTTCGATTGCGGGGACGGGGTCCCGCACCAACTCGGCGCCGCTGAGGTGCGCGAGATCGATCACCTGTGCTTTTCGCACCTGCACATGGACCACGTGTCCGGGTTCGACTTCTTCTTCCGGTTGAATTTCGACCGCACCACGAAGCCCAATCGCATCTGGGTGCCGCACGGCAGCGGCGGGGTGATCCGGCACCGGTTTCGCGGGTTCACGTGGAACCTCGTGGGCGACAACCAAGGTGGCGATTGGCACGTCACCGAGGTCGCCCCGCGTTCGCTGCACACGCAACGCTACTGGGCGAAAGAGGGCTTCCGCACCGCGCACCCCGGGCCGGAAAGCGAGCGGCTCACGCCGGCCATCCTGCGCGGCGACGGCTTCACGCTCGAAGCGATGCTCCTCGACCACGGCACCCCATCCGTGGGGTACCTCGTGCGCGAGCACGATCGGGTGAACGTGGACACCGCGAAGCTCGCGCAGAGGGGCTACGGCCCCGGGCCGTGGCTCAGGCGCCTCCGCGGTGCGCCCGCGGCGCCCGGCGAAACGGTCGAGGTGAACGGCACCGCTCACGCGCTCGGCGAGCTTCAGGCGGAGCTGCTGGTCACGACGGCCGGCGAATCCATCGCGTACCTGACCGATTTTCGCCTCGCGCCCGCCACCGCCGCCGCCCTCGTGTCGTGGCTCCGCGGGGTCAACACGGTCGTGTGCGAGAGTCAGTACCGCGCCGCGGATGTGGCGCTCGCGGAGGCCGTCATGCACTCGACCGCGACTGAGGCCGCGTCGCTGGCGGCGCGAGCCGAGGTCGGGCGCCTGATCCTGTTCCACTTCTCCGACAGGTACGACGCGCCGGCGCGGCGCGAGATGCTCGCCGAGGCGAGGGCGCTTTTCGCGCGCGCGTCACTTCCCGACGGCTGGTGACGGGAAGTGGCGGGCGACTTCAACCGCACGCCCGCACCAGCACCCACACCAAGAAGGCGACCCAGGTGCAGGCGAACAGCACCGGGACCGAGAGCATCAGCGGCTCGGAAATCGAGAACCCGCTGCGCCCGCCGGGACCGGTCCACCCGGCGAGCGTGGCCCGGTACTCGGGCACCAGCTCCCGGATGCGCTTGTGAACGTGCTCGCAGTACGCCCAGTGCCGCCGCTGGATCGCGTACCACAGCAGCGTGAACGCGAGGCCGACGACCGTGATGGGTACGAAGAACCCGACCGAGGGTTCTTTGTTGTACATGATGCCGCAGATGGTCAGCAGCCCGGTCTCGAGGAACGAGAAGTAGTTGAGCCGGTCGTGGAACAGCCGCTCCTCGTGCATCCCGTGTTGCCAGATGCGGTTGATTTCGTCGGCGGACGCCTTCGGCGCGTCCGGTTCGGTTAGGTGTCCCATCACTTAGGCCCGGCGTACTGGTAGTCGTCGCCCAACAGGGCGCGAGTCAGGTGGATGATCTACTGCGTGTGCCCGCGGAAGTGCGCGACGCTCCTGATCACGGCCTGGATCCCGGTCCAGTCGAAGTTGTTGACGCGGCTCCCGGTCGCGAGCTGCTCGTCGGTGGCGCGGTCGAGCCCGCTCTTCGCGGCCTCGACCGCGTTCGTGAGGGCGCGCATGATTTCGGCTTTCGGCATCACGGCCCGCGCGGCGAACTCGGCGGGCCGGTCGCGCGTGTCCGGAGCGCCCGTCAGGTTGCTTGCGATCACCTGCCGCACGTTCCCGGTGAGGTGCAGAATCAGGTTCCCTATTGCGTTCATGCCGTGCGGGGGGCGCCACCAAACTTGCTCGTCGGTGAGCTGGTGCGTGCAGTGCGCGATGCGCGACAGCGCCGCGTCCAGCTCGTCGCGGACCGCGTGGTTCAGGGCGGAACGAAGCTCGGCTCTCATGCGGCACCTCGGGGTCAGGCGAACGCCTTCCGCAGCACCGCGAGGCTCTTCGGGATGGCGGTCTTCGGGTTCTCCTTTCCTTCGAACTCCAGGGAGATGTACCCGGTGTACCTGTGCTTGCGGAGCATCCTCGCGATGCGGTCGTAGTCGAGATCGAGCGTGTACCACAGCCCGCCGCCGTAGTAGGTCTTCGTCTGCACGAGGACCGTTTTGGGGGCCAGCTTTTCGAGCTTGTCGTAGGGGTCTTCGAGGAAGTTCCCGGTGTCCATCGTCACCTGGAGCCACGGCGATCGGATCTCGTCCACGATCTTCAACACCCCATCGGGCGTGCGGCCGAGCCCCCAGTGGTTCTCGAGGCCGAGCGTGACCCCGCACTTTTCAGCGGTCTTGAGGCATGCGGTCAACCCGTCCACCACCCACTTGTGCCCGTCGTCGTCGGTGAACCCCGGCTGCGGGGGCTCGACCCCGCGGTTCCTCATCAGCTCGTCGAAGTCCTTCGAGGTGCGCCACGTTCCGGTGTTCACGCGCATCGTCGGGATGCCGAGCGCGTGGGCCATCTCGATGCACTTGATGGTGTGATCGACGTTCTTCTGGCGCTCCTCCTTCTTGGGAAAGAGAAACCCCTGGTGCGTCGAGAACCCGTTGAGCGCGACCCCGTTGAGGAACGCCCGCCGCTTGAGCCTCTGCAGGTATCCCGGGGTCTCGTCCTTCATCT
>JBJSXS010000097.1:0-2475 GCA_046086545.1 Gemmata sp. | reverse complement strand
CGCGTCGCCGCGGTCCCACGCGCCGTTGACGAGAAAGGTCGTGGCCACCAGCCCGTCGGCGTACGGCAGGTTGCCGTCCGGGGGCGGGAGCAGGTCGCCGGCGATCTGGTGCACGATGAACCGATCGAAGGGCAGGTCGCGGTTGAGGCTCTGCACGACCCAGTCGCGGTACCGCCAGGCTTCGAGCGGCTCGCACACCGGGTTACGGGCCTTCGGGTTGCCGTCGTGGTAGTCGGCGTAGCGGACCACGTCGAGCCAGTGCCGCGCCCACCGCTGGCCGTGGGCGGGAGACGCGAGCAGTTGGTCCACGACCTTCGCGAAGGCCTCCGGCGAATCGTCCTTCAGAAACGCATCGACCTGCTCCGGGGTTGGCGGCAGACCGATCAGATCGAACGTGACGCGTCGCAGCAGCGTGCGCTTGTCGGCCGGCGCGGCTGGCTTGAGTCCGAGCGGGTCGAGCTTCGCCCGGATGAACGCATCGATCGGGTTCGCCGGTTGGGGGGCGACGACCTCGGGCGGCTCGGGCCGCTTCACCGGCTGGAACGCCCACCAGATGCGGTGCTTGTCGGTGGCCACGAACCCCGCACCGGACTTCGCTCCGCCTCCCGAATCGGGCCAGACCGCCCCCGATTCGATCCAGCGCGAAAGCAGAGCGACCTCCTTATCCGACAGCCTCCCCGTCGGGGGCATCTTCAGTTCGCCGGCGTAACCGAGCGCCTTGACGAGGAGGCTCTCGCCCGGCTTGCCGGGGACCGCCGCCGGGCCGCTATCGCCCCCCTTGATTACCGCAGCCCGCGAGTCGCGCCGCAACCCGCCCTTGGCCTTCTGGGCGCCGTGGCACGACTGACACTTATCGACCAGCAGCGGCCGGACATGTTTCTCGAAATGATCGTCCGCTGCGCGGCCCGGCACGGCCAGCCAGCCCAAGAGAGCAAGCGCCGCGCCCGACCAGCCGACACTCACCGTTCTCACTCGCGCGACTCCGTGGCACATCTGGGCGCGGTCACCGGGTTTCGGGACAACAAAAAATACGGTTAGCTGGAGACCTTCTCCCACGCAATCGTCTGATGGCTTGCGTGCTGCTCGCCTGTGATCCCGCTCATGGGTTGCGCGGCACTGCACTTCGGTTTGTAAATGAGGCTCGCGGACGACCGCCACTGCCCCCGGGCGACCGCGTCTCCCCTGGTAATGTAGCGAGGTTCGGGCCCGCCCGCCCGCGTAGCAGGAGGTTCAGGTTCCGCTCGAGACCCAGTTCGTCCCCCCCCCAGTACGGGGCGAGACCGGCGCGCTGATGCCAGCTCCGATCGTTCGGACCGAAGTGCCGCGCCGCGACCGTGTCGGTGTCAATCGTTCCGATCGCGCGGCTTGCGTGGCTCGAACCCGATCGCAACAACGCCCAACCATAAATCAGCGAGCAAATCGCCCCGGCGCAAGAGCGCTGCCCGGACGGCAACCAGCCCCGCTGCGGCAAATATCAGGCTGCGGTCATGAAGCGGCCCGAAGTACAGCCGAGCCCGCGCCCGGTTGCACGGGCACGCGTGGAAAACATCTCCGGCAAGAACACCGCGAGCCGGCCGGAGAACAAGGTTGCCACGAACCCATCAGCGAACCCGACCGGGTGGGGCGACGGCTCGAGCGGTGCGGTCAACAATAGCGAAGGATCGTCACTTTTTTGGTCCCGACACTGTGGCCCGCCACAAAGATCAACTTCGGTTTCAAGGCACATCCTTCACCTGATTGGCGATTGAAACTTTTTGGGCAGCGTGATCTTTGGGTTCGACCGCAAGGTGGCCGTGGCTGATTCGGACAGCGTGGTCAGGCCGGTGAGAACGACCTCGCCATCGTGTCGGGCCAGTGCCCTTGCGGCTTCGTCTGAGAGAACTTGCAGCCCGGAGAGGTCGAGCTTGCCCTTATGAGCCGCGACCGCCCCGGCGACGTCGTCGGAGATCGCGGTCAGCTTCGCGAACTTCAGGTCGCCCGGCTAGGCCGCGTACTTGGCGGCAAGCGGCGCTGATTTCAGCGACGTCAACGAGGGTAGACCGTTGAGGTTGCCCTTGTACGCGGCGAGCGCCTTGGCCACGTCGTCTGTGATCTCTGCGACGCCGTTGAGCGTGCTATGGGGCCCCTGCTGGTAGCGCCGAAGCGCCGTGACCGCAAACGGCGGCGAACTGAGCTTCTTCAGCCCGTTGAAATCGATCATCCGGTGCGGCCCTGCGGCCATCTGCTTCGCGAAGGCTTCCGCCGTCTCGTCCGAAAGCTCGGGGCCGAACGCGCGGATGTCGAAGATGCCGCTCCCCTTCGCCAACGACGCACCTGCCGCGGGAGAGAGGCTCTTGAGGCCGAACAGTCGAATGTTGGCGAACGGTCCCGACCAGGCGGCAGCCGCCTCGTCCGAAATCGTTTCGAGCGAACCCATGGAGATGTGACCGCGCCCCGCCATGATCGCCGCGGCCACGTCGGCGGGCAGTTCCGTAA
>JBJSXS010000096.1:0-5797 GCA_046086545.1 Gemmata sp. | reverse complement strand
GATTCTGGACGAGTTGAAGGAGAAGAAGAAGCAGGCCGAGGAGATCGAGAGGATTCTGAACTCGCAGAAGAAGCTCTGGGGCGTGATCCGCGGCGAGCTCGAAGCGCTGGTGGAGAAGTTCCCGGAGCGCCGCAAGACGCGTATGGCCTCGGACGAGGACGTGCTGGAGTTCAACGAGGAGGCCTACATCGCGCGCGAAAACACCAACGTGGTGCTGACGCGCAACGGGCGCATCAAGCGCGTCGGCCGGCTCGCGACCGTAGAGGGCACGCGCGTCGAAGAGGGCGACGCGGTCGTCGCGGTCGTGCCGGGCAGCACGCTCGATCACGTCGTGTTCTTCGCCGACGACGGCGCCGCGTACACGATGCGGATCAACGAGGTGCCCGCGACCGCCGGGTACGGCGAGCCGATCACCAAGTTCTTCAAGCTCGGGGACGGGGTGAAGGTGGTCGCGGCGGTGACCACCGACCCGCGCTTCACCCCCGCGGACTGGGCCGAGAAGGGCGACGCGCCCGGCGGGCCGTACGTGCTCGTGACCACGCGCAACGGGTTCGTGCTGCGGCTGCCGCTGACCGCGTACCGCGCGGAGTCCACGAAGGCCGGCCGCCGGTACGTGAAGCTCGAAGAGGGTGACAAGGCGGTGGTCGTGCGCCTGGTCGGCGAGGAAGAGGGTGTGATGCTCGCGACCGCCGGGGGGTACGTCACGCACTTCCCGGTGGGCGAGGTGTCGATCCTCTCGGGCCCGGGGAGGGGCGTGTTCGGCATCAAACTGGAACCGGAAGACGAGTGCGTCGGCGGCGTGCTGGTCGGCGGGCGGTTCGACAAGCTGGTGGTGGAGACGGAGAGCGGCAAGACGCAGGACTTCGGCCCCGGTGCGGTGAAGACCCGGGCGCGCGGCAGTAAGGGCGAGAAGCCCGGGCTGCGCACGCGGTTCACGCGCGTGGTCCCGCCCGAAATCGAACTGGCCGACTGGGACGCGGTCGAGGGCAAGAAGTAGGGCGCGGCGCCCGGACCCGACAAACACGCAACTTGACCGAGGCAAAACACATGAGCGCACTATCCGCCGGCCGCGCGGCGGCCTACCGCACCGAAGACATTCAGGTGCTCGAAGGGCTGGAGCCGGTCCGGAAGCGGCCCGCGATGTACATCGGCGGCGTGGACGCGAAGGGCCTGCACCACCTGGCGTGGGAGATCCTGGACAACGCGGTGGACGAGTACATCAACGGGTACGCGGACCACATCACGCTGACGCTCCACAAGAGCGGGCACGCGATCACCATCACCGACAACGGCCGCGGCATCCCCGTGGACGTGCACCCGAAGCACAAGAAGACCGGCCTCGAGCTGGTGCTGACGGTGCTGCACGCGGGCGGCAAGTTCGGCGAGTCCGAAAGCGGGTACATTCACAGCGGCGGGCTGCACGGCGTTGGCGCGTCGGTGGTGAACGCGCTGTCCAAGAAGCTGATCGCGACCGTGAGGCGCGACGGGTTCGAGTACCGGCAGGAGTACGCGAAGGGCTCGCCCCGCGCGAAGTTGGAAAAGGTCGGCCCGTTCAGGGGCCACGGGACCAGCGTCTACTTCGAACCGGACGACACCATCTTCAAGACGGTGCGGTTCGACCCGGACACCATAAAGGCGCGCCTGGAGGACACCTCGTTCGTTCACAGCGGCCTGAAGATCACCTACAAGAACGAGATCAGCGGCGAGACGCTGGAGCTGGCGAACCCCGGCGGGCTGCCGGCGTTCCTGGCGCGACTGGTGGCCGACGGGCAGAAGCCGCCGGTGACCGAGGCGGCGTTCGCCGCGGTGCGCGAGACCGGCGACAAGATCGAGGTCGCGCTCCAGTGGACCGAGTCCACCGACGAGGTGTACCGCAGCTACGCGAACGGCATCCGCACCCCGCAAGGGGGCACGCACGAGAACGGCCTGAAGAGCGCGCTGCGCAAGGCCATCACCAGTTACATCGAAACGCACGACATCAAGGTGAAGGGGCTGAAGATCACCGCGGACGACATCCGCGAGGGCGTGGTCGCGGTGCTGTCGGTGTTCCTCCGCGAGCCGATGTTCCAGTCGCAGACGAAGGACAAGCTGACCAACACCGAGACCGAAGCGGCGGTCGACAACTTCGTGCGCCCGGCGCTCGAGGCGTGGCTCAACAACAACAAGACCGCGGCCGATGCCATCGTGGGGCGGATCGTGATCGCGGCCCGGATGCGCGAAGCGTCGCGTGCGGCGAAAGAAGAGGTCAAGCGGAAGGCGCCGGGCAGCAAGCGGCTCAGCCTGCCGGGCAAGCTCGCGGACTGCAAGTCCACCGAGCGCGACGACACCGAGCTGTTCATCGTGGAGGGCGACTCGGCCGGCGGCAGCGCGAAGCAGGGCCGCAACAACTCCACCCAAGCGGTGCTGCCCCTGCGCGGGAAGATTCTGAACTGCGAGGGCCTGGCCCCGGCGAAGGTGCTGACGAACCAGGAGATCAGCGACCTCGTGACGGCCATCGGCACCGGCATCGGCGAGAAGTTCGCCTACGACAACCTCCGGTACGGCAAGATCATCCTCCTGATGGACGCCGACGCCGACGGGTGCCACATCACCACGCTGATGCTCGACTTCCTCTTCCGCCACATGCCCGAGCTGATCAAGCACGGGCACGTGTACATCGGCCAGCCGCCGCTGTACCGGGTTAACGTCGGCAAGGACATCCACTGGGTCGCCGACGATCAGGCGAAGGAGGAGTTGCTCGACAAGTTGCAGAAGGCGAACCGCAAGTACGAGGTGACGCGGTTCAAAGGCCTCGGCGAGATGGACTCGAAGGACCTGGCCGCGACCACCCTCGACCGCAAGACGCGCACGCTGCTGCGGGTGACGGTCGAGAACCCGCGCGAGGCGGACGACGCGTTCGTGGAGCTGCTCGGCAAGGACGCGGAGCACCGTTACAAGTTCATCATGGAGCGGGCCGAACAGGCGGCCGCCGAAGACCTCGACGTGTGACCCGGCCGCGCTGTTCAGGCGCGACCTGGCGGGGGCGTCTACGCGAGAACGCGCTTCTGCGCTGTCCCGCCGGCCCGCGCCGGCCCGGGCCGGGTCGCGGACAGCCGCCGCTCACCTCGCGCGCACGTTCGACAGCCCGCCGTCCACGCTGATGACCTGCCCGGTCACCCACGTCGTCTGCGGATCGAGCAGCCACGCCAGCACCGCTGCCACGTCGCCCGGCTCGCCGATGCGCCCGAGGGGGTGCATCGCGGTGGACGCCTTCAGCGTCGCCTCGCTCGACGTCAGCCGCGCGGCCAGCGGCGTGCGCACCAGGCCGGGCGCGACCGCGTTCACCCGCAAGTTGCGCCCGGCATACGTCGCGGCTGCGGAAATCACCAGCCCGTTCACCGCGCCCTTCGCGGCGGCAACGGCCTCATGGTTCATCAGACCGATCTTGGTCGCGACGGTGGACACGAACGCCAGCGACCCGCCGCCCGGCATCGCCTTCACCGCGGCGCGGAGCACGTTGAACGCGGTAATCACGTTGGCCGCAAGGGTGTCCTCGAACTCCTGGTCGCTGGTCAGGTGCGCCGGCTTCAGCAGGATCGAGCCGCACAGGTTCGTCGCGCCGGCGAGCGGGCCGAACTCCGCAGCCGCGTCCCCGAACGCCCCCTCAACGGCACCTGCGTTGGTCGCGTCGAGCGGGCGCGCACGAAGTGTCAGTTGGGCGTGCGCGGCGCGCAGTTCCTCCGCGAAGCGGTCCAACTTGGCCGCGTCGCGGGCGGCGAGGTACAGTTTGCACGGGCCGCGCGCGGCGAGCCGCCGGCACAACTCCGACCCGATTCCGCCGGACGCGCCGACGACGACATACGCGGGGGCTTCGCTCATGGGTCACGCTCGCGGGTTGGCGCGGCCCTTCCACCCGACCGGGCGCCCGGTCAGCGCGCGCAGGGCCGCGTACCACTGAACCGCGAGCAGCAGCAGGATCGCAACCGGGTGCAGGATGAGGCCGACGAGGGAGGGCCCGAAGCGCCTGTGCATGAACCCCCGCGGGGTCAGTGCGAGCAACCAAGCGAGACCGGAAACGTAGAGGGCGACCGCGTCAGCGGCACACCAGGCCGCAAGGTGCAGGGCGGGCGGCAGCACCTGCCCGCACAGCAGCGCCGCGGTCCAGAACCCGATCTGGCCGGTCGCGGCCATGCCCTCGCGCGCGTTTTTCGCCAGCCCGAGCCACACGCCGCGGGCGCTGGTGTACATGCGGCACCGCGCGAGGTGCGTGAGGTCACACACATCGGTCCGGAGCCCGGCCCGGCGGTACACGCGGGGCAGTTGCAACCCGTCGTGGAACGACGCCTTCACCGCCGCGTGCCCGCCGACCCGCTCGTACGCGCCGCGCGTGGTCACGAACAACTGCCCGCACCCGGCCCCGAACGCGGACCAGCGGAAGCGCCGCATCCCCCACAGCGGCAGCCAGCAGAGCAGCAGCCAGTGGATGAGGGGGATCAGGAGCCGTTCCAGCAGCGTGCCGGTTTCCTGGCGCGGGAACCCGCTCACCAGATCAGATCCGCTTTCGCGCAGGAACACGGCCACGCGCGCGAGCGCGTCGGGATGGAGCCGCACGTCGGCGTCCAGAAACGCGAACGTGTCGTACCTCGCGAGCTTGGAGAGCGCCAAGCACGCGTGCTGCTTACCCGACCAGCCTTCGGGCAGCGGGGGCGCCGGCTCGAGCCGCACGCGCGGGTCTTCGGCCGCTATCGCGCGCACGACTTCTGCGGTGCGGTCGGTGCTGGCGTCGTCGAGGACGATCACTTCGAGTTCGACGAGTACGGACGCGAGGACGGACCGCACGCACGCGGCGATGCCGCCCTCCTCGTTTCGCGCGGGAACGAGGACGGAGACCCGGGCGAGGGTCGCGGGGCCGCTCGCGGCTTCCGGCCGTGGCGGCTCGCGGAACAGCCGGGAGTTACACAGGTACAGCAGCGCCGGCACGGCGGCACAGCCCAACGCGACCCACGACATCACGATGAGGGTCACGACTTCGCCTCTCGCGGGTCGTGAGCCGGGTCGAACTTGCGCCCGCGCGCCCAGGCGTTCAGCCGGCGCCAGAGGTCGTACACGCCGCCTACGCCGGCTGTGCCGCCGAGCAGCTCCGTGAACGCGCCGGGGTCGCGCTTCGTGGCCTCCGCGTTCAGCGCGTCGAGGTTGGCCGTGAGTGCGGCTTCGATGAGCGCGGTCCACGCCTTGCCGGTAAGGTGCGGGCGGGCCGCGACGACGAGCGGCTCGCCCACACGCACCAGCGCCTCCGGGGCGCTTTCGGTCCAGAACGTGTACTCCAGCGCGACCGGCAACACGACCGCGTCGGGCAGCCGCGCCGCGAGGTGCCCGACGCCGGACTGGAGCGCCAGCGGGCGCTCGCGCACGTCCGTGAACCGCCCCTGCGCGGTGACCCAGAACACGCGCCGCGGGTGTGAAAGGAGCGCCGCGCCGGTTCGCAGGAACGCCGCGGCGCCGCGGAGCGTCTTCGTGTCCACCCCGACGAACCCGAGGCGCCTGAAGAACCGGTAGCGCTCGACCGCGACCGCATCGATGGCCGCGAACTGATCGCGGTCCCCGAACTCGCGGCTCAGCACGATGCCGATCATCGGATCCCACCACGACGGGTGGTTCAGCACGACCAGGGTCGGCGCGTCAGAGTTCGGGACCGGATGCCCGGACTTCGAGAGGCGCACCGCGTGAAAGTGGCGGCGCACGTACCGGCATGCGTACTTGCGGAACCCGCGGATCAGCCACGGCCAGCGCGTCGGCAGTTCCGCGGGCGGTGCGTCGC
>JBJSXS010000095.1:0-11621 GCA_046086545.1 Gemmata sp. | reverse complement strand
CCGTGTTGGCCCCGCTCGCGTGCGGCGTCCAGACCGATACGGAAGCACCCGCGAAGCACCCCGCGGCCCCCGCGCGGGGCCTTCGGCCGGTAGCCCAGCGCCAAATCCTGGGGGCGCGATTAACCGATCCGCTTCGCGAGCCCGCGATGCACGGCGGGGCGTAGGAACAACGCGTCCGCCGCGCGCGCGGTGCCCGACGCTGCTCGCCGGCGCGCCGCCGACGAACCGCAGCACTTTGGGGTCGGAATCGAGATCGACAAGGGGCGCCGCGTCGGCGCCCTCGAACTGGCAGAGGTGCGGGTGCCCGGTATCGAATGGGACGAGCAACTCCACGAGGGGCAGACAAGGGCGGGTGGGGCGGCTTGTGCCCCCCCGCCCGCTCGCGATCCGGTCACGCGTTGTACGCGTTGCTGGTGGTGTCGCCGCCGCGGCCGGTCCAGTTGGTGTGGAAGAACTGGCCGCGCGGCTTGTCGGTGCGCTCGTAGGTGTGCGCGCCGAAGAAGTCGCGCTGCGCCTGGAGCAGGTTGGCCGGCAGCCGCGCGGTGCGGTAGCCGTCGTAGTACGACAGCGCGCTGGCCATCGCCGGCACCGGGATGCCGCTGGCCGCCGCGGTGCCGATCACCCGGCGCCACCCGCTCTGCGCCTTGCCGAGTTCGCCCGCGAAGAACGGGTCCACCAGCAGGTTCACCAGCTTCGCGTTCTTGTCGAACGCCTCCTTGATCTTCCCGAGGAACGCGCTGCGAATGATGCACCCGCCGCGCCACATGAGCGCGATGCCGCCGTTGTTCAGCTCCCACCCGCTCGCCTTCGCCTGGGCCGCCATCAGCGCGTACCCCTGGGCGTAGCTCACGATCTTGGACGCGTACAGCGCCATCTCCACGTCGTTGATGAACTGCTCTTTGTCAGCGACCTTCTGCGGCGGCGGGCCGGCCAGCACCTTGCTGGCGGCGACGCGCTCGTCCTTCTGAGCCGAGATGCACCGGCTGAACACGGCCTCGGCGATCAGCGTCAGCGGGACCGCGTTGTCGGTGGCCGCGTCCGTCGTCCACTTCCCGGTGCCCTTCTGGCCCGCGGTGTCGAGGATGAAGTCCACCAGCGGCTTCTTGGTCTCGGGGTCGGTGTACGCGAGGATGTCGGCGGTGATCTCGATCAGGTAGCTGTCGAGCACCCCCTTGTTCCACTTCTTGAAGATGTCGCTCATCTCGGCCGGCGCGAGGCCGAGGCAGTCCTTCAGCAGCTGGTACGACTCGCAGATGAGCTGCATGTCGCCGTACTCGATGCCGTTGTGAACCATCTTCACGAAGTGGCCTGAGCCCTCCGGCCCGACCCAGTCGCAGCACGCGGCCTCGGCCCCGCCGGTGCCCTTCACCTTCGCGGCGATGGCCTGGAAGATGGGCTTGATCTCGGGCCACGCGCTCGCGTCGCCGCCCGGCATGATGCTCGGGCCCTTGAGCGCGCCCTCTTCGCCGCCGCTGACGCCGCTGCCGACGTACCGGATGCCCTTGGCCGCGAGCGCCTTCATGCGGCGGGTGGTGTCCGGGAAGTGGGTGTTGCCGCCGTCGATGAGGATGTCGCCCGATTCGAGGTGCGGGGCGATCATCTCGATGGTGTCGTCCACCGCCTGCCCGGCCTTCACCAGGATGACGACCTTGCGCGGGCGCTTGATGCTGGCGACGAACTCTTGGGGCGAGGAGGCGCCGACGAACTTCTTGCCCTTGCCGCGCCCGCTGACGAACTTCTCCACCTTGTCGGTGCTGCGGTTGTACACGGCGACGGTGTACCCGCGGGACTCCATGTTGAGGACGAGGTTCTCGCCCATCACGGCGAGTCCCACGAGACCGATGTCGGCGGTCGGTGCGGCCATTGTGAATGCCCCTGTTGGTGGTAATGGGTGCCTGCGGCGGGTCCATTCTAGCGACGGCGCCAGCAAGCGAAAGGCGCCAGGCCCCGAGAACCACGGCAGCCACAACGGGGGCCGTCTCCGAGTTCCCGGCACGGCGCGGCGGAAGCCCGGCTGGGCGCCCGCCCGTCACGAGTGCTGAAATGACGGGCGGGAAGCCGGTCCTGCGGGACGCAAAAAGCCGCCCCGGGGGGCGGCTCTCGCGTCGCGCAGGGCGAGGGCGGCCTACTTCTTCTCGACCTTGTTCTTCACGTCCACCGGGTCGGTGCCGAGCAGCTTGCCGGTCTTCTCCGACACCACGTTCGCCAGCAGCCCGCTCGGGTCGCACCCGGCGGCGATCGACACGATCTTCCCGCCCTTGTCGATCAGGATGTTGGTGGGCATCGACTTCGTCTGGAACACGCCCCAGCTGTCGCCCTTCGTGTCCACCGCGTACAGCACGTCGATCTTGCGCTCGGTCGCGTACTTCGCCATCTTCGCGTCCGGCTCCTTGAACACGTACAGGCTGATCAGGCCCTTGTCCTTGTACACCTCGTTGATCTTCTGGAAGTACGCCAGCTCCTTGTCGCACCCGGAGCAGCCGCAGGTGAGGCGCACCAGCACCGGCCCCTTCGCGGTGAGGTCCGCGAGGTTCACGGTCTTGCCGGCCGCGTCCTTGATGGTGAAGGTCGGGGCCGCTTCGCCCACAGCGACTTTCGTCTTCGCGTGCGGCATGGGGGCCGGGTCCGCAGCGAGCGCGAACGACGGCAGAGCGGCGACGAACAGAGCGGCAGCGAGCGTGCGAATCATGCGAGCACCAGGAAAAGAAGTTGGGGCGGGGCCCGAGGCAAGAGCTGGAGCGTATCACGAAACGAGGACGCGCACCAGAACAATTCCGGCCGGCGCCAAAATTGCCGCGAGCGGCCCGGGGGCCGCTCGCGCGCCGGTCAGGTTCCCTTGCCCGATCAGCCCTCGGGGGCGATAAGCTTGCCGATCACGTCGCCGCTGATGCGGCCGGTGAGGGTGACGTTCTTCTTCTTGGCCTCGGACTTGAGCGTCTTGACCACGTCGGCCAGCGGCTTGGCCTTGGGCTCGAACGCGACCAGCGCGGGCACGAACCCGGCCAGGTCGGTGATGAGCTTGGCCGCGGCCGCGTCCATGTCGGACGCCGCGTCCTCGTCCTTCATGCCGAACACCAGTTCCAGGTCGATGTTGGCAGTCACCTTGACCACCACGCTCATGGTTTCGGCCTTGGGCAGCGACTTCTCCAGCCCGGACAGGTCGATGGGCGACATGCCGCCGCCGGGGAACTTCACGTTCGCGAACTTGTCCTTGACCAGGGCGACCGCGAACATCGACGACTTCTCGTCGAGGGTCTTGATCAGGTCGGTCAGTTCGGCCTTGATCGGCGCCTTCTTCTTCTCCTCGGCCTGCTTCAGCGCGGCGGTGACGAGCTTCTTGTCGGTGCCGACGACGACGGTGGCGTCGTCCACCACGGTGCAGTACATCGGGTTGCCCTGCTCCGGCTGGTACTTGAACATGGTGGCGCTGCCGTCCTTCACCATGCTGAACTTGTCGCCGTCCTTCTTGGTGACGGCCTCGGCGGCCTTGAACAACTTGTCCGGATCGAACTTGCCGTGGACGATGACCAGGGCCTTGGTGTCCTCCGGGCCGCTCCCCGACATGCCGGCCCAGACCTTCTCGATGTCCTTCATCGGGTCCAGGCCCATGTCCTCCAGGAGCTTCTTCGCGTCCTGGCCGTTGAGCGCCTGCTTGATCTGGTCGAGGGCGTACTTCTTGATGACGTCCGCCTCAACGATCTGCTTGAGGTTGAGGTAAACGATGCTGTCGGCGTCGGCCGGCAGCAACTTGTCCGGTTCGGCGGCCTTGCGCGGCTGGGCCTTCTCCGGCTGTGCGCCGAACGCGGCCGGGACGGTAAGGGCCGCGGCGAGCATCGCGGCGAGGCCCAGACGGGACATACGCATCATGTGTATCGATCCCCTTCGGAAGGTACGGCCGCACTCCGGCCACGGCCATTGTACCCGCGGGGGCGCTCCCGGGTTTCAGCGATTTCAGAATCCCGACGCCCGGCCGCCTCAGCCGCGCTCGCGGGCCAAAATCGCGAGGTACGCGGCCCGCACCCCGGCGGTGGCCCGCCGGAGCGCCGCGAGGAACTCCGCCGGGCTCCCGAACCCGAGCCGGTGCGCGAGCTTCGCCTGGTCGTCGGCCCCTTCCGGGATCGCCGTCAGCGCGCGGTCGGTCACGACGCGCAACCGCGCTTCCACGAAGCGCAGGAACGAGTACCCGTCGCGCAGCGCGGCCGCGTCCCCGGCGGGGAGCAGGCCGCCGGCCGCGAGCGCGGCGAGCGCGTCCCACACGTTCGGGACCAGGACCGCGGGGTGCTCGCGCCCGTACTTGAGCTGGAGCAGCTGCACCGCGAACTCCACGTCGGTCAGCCCGCCCGGGCCCCGCTTGAGGCTCCGCGCGCTGGCGGTCGCTTCGAGCTTCTGTCGCATCGACCGCACCTCGTCGACCACCGCCGGGCGCCACGCGGCCCCGAGCGCCGCGGCCCGGACCGCGGCCGCCACCTCGTCCGCGAACGGCCCGGCCCCGCGGACCGCCCGCACCCGGGTCAGCGACTGGCGCTCCCACAGCTGGCACGCGGGGCCGGCGAAGTACCGGCGGAACTCGCTCAGCGGCAGCACCAGGCTGCCGGACTTGCCCGTCGGCCGCAGCCGCATGTCCACCTCGTACAGGCGCCCCATCGGCCCGACCCGGCTGGTGGTCTTGATGACCCGCTGCGCCAGCTCGGTGAAGTACATCCGGTTCGACTCGCCGCGCGAGGTGGCGCCGTCCTCCGCGTACACCAGGAGCAAGTCAAGGTCGCTGTGGTAGCTGATCTCGCGGCCGCCCAGCTTGCCCAACCCGAGTAGGACGTACGGGCATTCGTGGCGAGCCCCGCCCCCCTGCGGGTCCCCCAGTTTCGCCCGCACCTCCGGCTCCACCAGGTCCACCACGGCGCCGAGAATGGTGTCCGCGACGCCCGAGAGGGCCGCGGTGGTGACCCGCACGTCGGCCTTGCCGAGCAGGTCGCCGACGCCGATGCGCAGGAACTCCTTGTCCTGAAAGCTGTGCAGGATCGGGTCCGGGTCGGTGGCGCCGCGGAGCAGCTCGGCGAGCTCCGTTGGCAGCTCGTCCGCCGTGCGGGGCTGGTCCAGCACGAGCGAGTCGAGCAGCTCGTCCACCATGCCCGGGTTGTTCACCAATAGGCCCGACAGGAACGGGCTGCCGGCGCACAGCTCGACGTACAGCTTGAGGCTCGGCGGGCTGATGCTGAACAGTTCCCACAGCACGGCCTTGGCGCCGAGCGAGGCGCTGACGCGCTCCAGGTCGGTGAGGGCCGCGTCCGGGTCCGGGCCGGCCGCGACCGCGCGCAGCAGCGGCGCCGCGATGCTCGCCAGGAAGTGCCGGCACCGCCGCGCGGACAGGAACGGCACGCTCTCGCGGGCCAGCGCCGACAGGTTGGCGAACGCCTTCGGCACGTCGCGGAACCGGTACCGGGTCAGCACCGCGCGCACCGTTTCGGGGTCCGGGTCCGGATCGAGGATGAGGTCCGCTTCCGGCTCCGACCGCCCGTCCTCGCCCTGGAACGACTGGTGCAGCAGGTGGTTGAGGATCGTGCGGTCCAGCGCCGTCTTGTCGTGCAGGTCTTTCAAGAACCGGTCGAGCGGGTCCACCAGCAGGTCGCGCGTGTCCAGCGGCGGCGGGCCCGACTCGTCGATGGGGGAGCGCTTCTGGGCGGCGAGCGGCGGCCGCAAGCCCCCCGCGTCCTCGTTGGGCGCGCCGGGCGCGCCTTCTTCCTCGCGCGCCGGCGCCTCGCGCGCCGGCGCCTCGGGGGGCTGGCGCCCCGCGCCCGCCTCGGCGTACCCCATGCGCCGCGCGAGCTTGCGCAGCTCGTCGCTCTCGGCCGGCAGCTTGTGCGTCTGCAGGTCGAACAGCAGTTGCAGCCGGTGCTCGGTCTTGCGCAGGAACCGGTACGCGTCCGCCAGGATGTACGTCTCCTGCGACGACAGGCACCCGGCGATCTCCAGCGCTTCGAGCGCGAGCAGCGTGTTCCGCTGTCGGACCGCGGGCAGGTCGCCGCCGTTCAGCAGCTGCAGGAACTGCACCGTGTACTCGATGTCGCGGATGCCGCCGCGCCCGGTCTTCACGTCGCGCGGGAAGTCGGCGGCTTCGGCCTGCGCGCGGGCCGCCTTCGACTCCATCTGCCGCTTGAGCGCCTTCACCTCGTTGATCTCGGAGAAGCTGAAGTACTTGCGGTACACGAACGGCTCGACCGCGTGCAGGAAGTCGCGCGCCAGGTCCGCGTCCCCGCCGACGTGCCGCAGCTTGATGAGCGCCTGCCGCTCCCAGGTGCGGCCCATCGTGTCGTAGTAGCTGAGGGTGCTGGCGAGGCTCCGCGCGAGCGGCCCGCGGTTGCCCTCCGGGCGCAGCCGCAGATCCACGCGGTAGGCGAACCCGCGGTCCGTGTGGCTCGACAGCAGCCGCACGACCTCGCTGATCGCGCGGCCGAAGAACTCGGCGTTCGTCACCCCGGCGCGCCGGTTCGTCTCCCCCTCCTGGTCGTACACGAACATCAGGTCGATGTCGCTGGAGTAGTTCAGCTCGTCGCCGCCGAGCTTGCCGAACGCGAGCGCGGTGACCTTCGCCGGCGCGCCCGCCGCGGTGAGCGGCGAACCGAACTTCTCGCCCACTTTGCGCAGCGCGTGCTGGAGCGCGACCTCCGCCGACGCGTCCGCGAGGCGCGACAGCTCGCGCGTCACCTCTTCCAGCGGCCGGTCGCGGATCACGTCGCCGACCCCGATGCGGAGCGTGTGCCGGTCCCGGAACCGGCGGAACGCGCGCAGCACGCCGGCGTCGTCGCCGCCCGCGTCCACCTCGGCGCGCAGCTGCGCCACGAGCTCGGCGGTGGACGGGTTGCGCCGCGGGACGTGCGACACGGTGGCGAGGAACTCGGGGTACGCCGCGAGCGTGTCCGCGAAGAACTGCGAGGTGGCGAGCAGCTGGAGGACGGCCTCGAGCTCGCGGGCCCGCACTTCGAGCAGCGCGGGCAGGTGCGCGCGTGCCTCGGGGCGGGCGAAGAGGCGCTCGAGGTTGTTGAGCGCCATGTCGGGATCGGGCGCCCGCGGCAGCAGGCGCGCGAGCGGCGCGAACAGCTCTTGCGCCTGCGCGCCCAGGTGCGCGCCGAGGGCCGCGAGGTTGCGGCGCCCGCGGTCCGCGCCGCGCACCGCCTTCAGGATCGCGTCTTCGGGGGGAGGCATGCGGCCATTGTACCGCGGCCGGCCGCCACTTCAGCTTCCACACGGGCCCGGGGCGCGGCGCGCATCACGCCAGCGGGAGGGGGAACTTGCTCGGGCGAGTGGGGTGCGGCAGCCCCCCGGGTTGGTGCACGTCAAGGCTCGCCGCGTCCACACCGACACCTTCGCCGACGACCACGGCCCCGTACAGCGTGAACGGCGAGGCGTCGGTGACCGCGACGCGCACCGTGTGCCCGATCAGCCGCTCGGGGCCGTCGAACACGACGATGTGGTCCGCCATGCTGCGCCCGGTGAGCTGCGCGACGTGCCCCTGCTTCCCGCTCATGCGGCTCGGGCCTTCCACCAGCACTTCCACGGTCTTTCCGACCTGTGCGCGGTGGTCGAGGCGGCTGTTCTCGTTCTGCACCGCGAGCAGGTCGTTGTTGCGCCGCTTCTTCACCTCCTCGGGCACGTCGTCCGGGTACCGCTCCGCGGCCTTTGTGCCGCCGCGCTCGCTGTACTTGAAGATGAAGCTGTTCTTGAACCGCGCCTCGCGCACCAGTTCCACCGACTTCCGGAAGCTCCCCTCCGTCTCGCCGCAGAAGCCCACGATGAAGTCCGAACTGACGGACACGCCGGGCACCAGCTCGCGGCACCGCGCGAGCATCTCCATGTAGTACGCGGCGGTGTAGCTGCGCTTCATGCGCTTCAGCACCTCGTCGCACCCCGACTGCGCCGGGACGTGCAGGTACTTCACCACCTTCGGCAGCTCGCGGACGGCGGCGAGCAGATCGTCGGTCATGTCCCTCGGGTAGTTGGTCACGAACTTGATGCGCTCCAGCCCCGCGACGTCGTGCATGCCGGCGATCAGGTCGCCGAGGCGCGTGCGCCGGCCGCCCGCCTCGTAGACGTAGCTGTTCACCGTCTGGCCGAGCAGGGTGACCTCCTTGCAGCCCTGATCCACCAGCTGCCTCACCTCGCTCCAGATGTGTTCCGGCGGGCGGCTCTGCTCCGGGCCGCGCGTCGAGGGCACCACGCAGTAGGTGCAGAACTTGTCGCACCCGATCTGGATGCGCACGTACGCCTGGAACGGGGTCGGGCGCATGCTCGGGTCGCGGGCCGGGTCGTAGCTGACGAAGCTCGCCTCCACCTCGCTGCGGCCGCCGGCGGCGCGCCCCAGGCTGACCGCGAGTTGCGGCTCGCGGGTGGCTCGCACCCTGTCAACGAGGTCCGGCACGGCCCCGAGTTGCCCGGTGCCGACGACCATGTCCACGTAGGGGGCGCGCTTCCGAATCGCGTCCTGGTCCTTCTGCGCCATGCACCCGAGGACGCCAATTACGGCGTCCGGGTTGTCGCGCTTGACGAGCCGCACGCGGCCGAGCGCCGAGTACGTCTTGTCCTCCGCGTGTTCGCGCACCGAACAGGTGTTGAAGAGGAGCACGTCCGCGTCCGCGGGCGTGTCGGTCAGGTCGTAGCCGCGTCTGCGGAGCGCGCCGATGACCAGCTCGCTGTCGAGCACGTTCATCTGGCAGCCGACGGTTTCGATGTACACCTTCTGCGTCATGAGTCGGGTTACCGTTATTAGAAGGGCCGACCGGGTACTCAGTGCAGGATACAGGCGCGCGCGGGCGGTGCAAAGGCGCGCGACGCCCGTAGCCGCACGGGCTCAGCGCTGGTAACATCGGCCAGCATGAAAATCGCACTCTTCGCGCTGGCTCTCGCCTTCGCCTACGCCGCGTTCGCGCGCGCGGCCGACCCCAGCCCGGGCGCACCCGTGGAGACGTCGTTCCTCAAGACGTTTGCCGACACGCGACGGTTCAACCTCGGGCGCCCGCAGAACCCGAAGGTGTCGCCCGACGGCCGGACCGTCCTGTTCCTTCGGGCCGAACCCGACAGGCCGCAGCTGAAGCTGTTCGAGTTCGACTGCGCGACCGGCCGGTCGAGGGAGCTGCTGTCCCCGGCCACGCTCCTCAAGGGCGAAGAGAACCTGACCCCCGAGGAGAAGGCGCGGCGCGAGCGGATGCGGCTCTCGGCCGGCGGGTTCGCCGACTTCCACTTCGACCGCGAGGGCACGAGCATCCTTCTGCCGCTGTCGGGGAAGCTGTTCGTGTACGAGCGCGGCACCGAGAGGGTGACGGAACTCAAGACCGGCGAGGGCGGCGCGCCGGTCGATCCGAAGTGGTCCCCGGACGGGCAGAAGGTCGCCTACGTTCGCGGGTCCGACGTGTACGTGATCGACCGGGCCACGAACAAGGAGACGCCGGTCACGAAGGGCGGGACCGTCCTCAAGACGCACGGGCTGGCCGAGTTCGTCGCGCAGGAAGAAATGGCCCGCTTCACCGGGTACTGGTGGTCGCCGGACAGCAGGTTCATCGCCTACGAAGAGGCCGACCACACCGGGGTGGAGACGTGGCACGTCGCGGACCCGCTGAAACCGGACCAGAAGCCGCTCGCACAGTTCTACCCGCGGCCCGGCAGGAAGAACGTCGCGGTGCGGCTCGGCGTCGCTCCCGTCGACGGCGGCGCGACGGTGTGGCTCGACTGGGACACGGCAGCTCACGAGTACCTCGCCGCGGTGAACTGGGAGGAGCACCACCCGCTCACCCTTCAGGTGCAGGACCGCAAGCAGCAGAAGTTGCTCCTTCTCAGCGCCGACCCGAAGACCGGCAAGACGAAGAAGCTGCTCGAGGAGAGGGACGCGGCGTGGGTCAACCTCGGGCAGAACGGCCCGCAGTGGAACGGGGCGCTCGGCGGGTTCGTGTGGCTCGGCGCGGACAGGGACGGCGAGGCCGAGATTCAGCACCGGAACGAGCAGGGCGTGCTGAACAACATCCTGGTTCCCGCCGCGCACCGCCCGAACGCGGTTCTCAGCGTGTACTCGACGCGCTCCGACACGTACATCGTGTACGCCGGCGGGACCGACCCGACGCAGCAACACATCTGCCGCCACAAGACGCGCAGCCTGAACGTGAACCCGGACTCGGACAGGGACGAGCCGCTCACCAGCGCCGCCGGCACGCACACCGCGGTGTTCGGCAAGAACGGCGGCCCGTTCGTGATCACGTCCGCCACCCTCAAGTCGATGCCGAAAGCCACGGTCTTCAGCCGCGACGGCGTGCCGCTCGGTGAGCTCCCGAGCGTCGCGAAGGAGCCGGACTTCGTTCCCAACGTGAAGGTCGAGAAGGTCAGCGACTACTACACCGCGACCGTGCGGCCGAAGGACTTCGACCCGAAGAAGAAGTACCCCGTGATCGTCGACGTGTACGGCGGGCCGAAGCACCTCCACGTGGCGCAGGCGATGCGGAACTGGCTCGTCCCTCAGTGGCTCGCGGACCAGGGCTTTGTTGTCGTCGCGGTGGACAATCGCGGCACGCCCGGGCGCGGGCGCGAGTGGGAACGCAGCGTGTATCAGAAGTTCGGCACCCTCCCGCTCGAAGACCAGGCGAAGGGGCTGCACCTGCTGTGCGACAAGTGCCCCGAGCTGGACCGCGACCGCGTGGGCATCGTGGGCTGGTCGTTCGGCGGGTACATGGCGGCGAACGGCGTTCTGCGCAAGCCCGACGTCTTCAAGGCCGCGGTCGCGGGCGCCCCGGTCACCGACTGGGCGGACTACGACACGCACTACACCGAGCGCTACATGGGGCTTCTGCCCGAATCGAAGAAGCAGTACGACGACGCGAGCCTGATCCCGCTGGCGAAGGACCTGAAGCGCCCCCTCCTGCTGGTTCACGGCACCGCGGACGACAACGTGTACTACCGGCACACGCTGAAGCTGGCCGACGCGCTGTTCCGCGCCGGGCGCGACTTCGAGTCGCTGGCGCTGCCGGGCGTGACGCACATGTACACGAGCGACCCCGTGGTGACGGAGCGCCTGTGGGCCAAGAGCGCCGCGTTCTTCAAGAAGCACCTCGGGGGGCCGAAGTGACCGCCGGCGGCCAGCGGTTCTGCACGGGCCCGCTCGTCCGGCGCCAGACCGCGCGTCAGCTGCGGTTGCGCGTGTGGTCGCTTGCGCCTCCGCCCGGCACCTCACCGCGCCGGCGGACAATTGCGCGCGCTGTGGACGGTCGGGGGCGACCGCGATCGGGCGTCTGACTCTGATGCGGAATCGCTCGAAACCCGGGCAGAGAGCCGCGAACGACCAGGCGTTCGAACCGGCGGCGCCGGATCACCGCGCGGCCCTTCTTCGGCGTCGCGTGTTTTGAGGACTCGCTCGGTCGCGCCCCGCCTTCGCGCCGGGGCCGCCCTCGCGCGGGGCACGTGCGAGCCGCGCGAGCTCAGCGCGGCGCCGGTCCTCGCTGATGCGCTGCGAGGCGCCGGGTGCGGCAACAGCGGCGTCCTCGCGCACGGCCGCGAAGAGGGCGCGGCGCACGTTCGCGGGTGGCGGGTGTGCGACCCGGTGCTGGGCCTTCGGTGGGTGCCGCTTGCCGCGCGGCACCCACCGAAGG
>JBJSXS010000094.1:0-19108 GCA_046086545.1 Gemmata sp. | reverse complement strand
CGACGGCGATGATCTTGCCGCCCTTCACCGCCAGGGACGCCTTCTCCAGCGGCTTGTCGTCGGCCGCGGTGTAGATCGTCGCGTTGGTGAACACCGTCACCGTGTCGGCACCGGCCCTCGCGCCCGGCTGCCGGTCCTCCGCGGGCGAGGGCACGGCGGTTGTGGCGAGTGCCAGAGCGAGCGGGACCAGCGGTGCGGACCAGCGCATGCGGACCTCGGCGGCGGGTGTGCGATGCATTACCCCACCCTATCCCGTTGCAAACCCGGGGGCCAGAGTTATCATCCGGAGTGTGAGACCGTCGCGCCGCACGTCACGTCCGCGACTTCACTTAGAAGGGCTACCCACATGAGCTTCAAGATGCAGCGG
The DNA here is from genome assembly GCA_046086545.1 of Gemmata sp. Lineage (GTDB taxonomy): Bacteria > Planctomycetota > Planctomycetia > Gemmatales > Gemmataceae > Gemmata. The sequence goes on along the minus strand of JBJSXS010000094.1, from coordinate 18,741 downwards.
GTCCACCTGTTCCACGGGGAGGTCGAGGACAAGCCGGGCGGCGCCGCAGCGAAACTCAAGAAGCTGGCCGAGGCCGGTGCGCACCTGGAGTACGTCTACAGCCAGCGCTCGCTCAGCAAGCCGGGGATGGGCGACCTGTACGTGGCCCCGCTCCACGGGAACAACGAACTGGCCGCGGCCCGCGCCGCCGGGCTGCAAGAGGTCGGCGAACCCATCGTCATGCGCGTCGAGGGCGACGACAAGGCGGGCCTCGGCGGGCGGCTCACGCAGGCGTGGGAGATGGCGGGCATCAACCTGCACGGGCTGGTGATGTCGGTCGTCGGCGGCAAGTTCATCGGGTACGCGACCTTCGACAGCGTGGCCGACGCGAACAAGGCCGCGACCATTCTGGCCGAACTGGGCACCGCCTGAACCAGCGGGCAGAGCACAGAAGAGGGAGATCAGAGGTCACCGACACCCGTCTCCTCCGCCGCTCGCCTTCTGGCCTGTGGCTCGCTTCTGTCATTGCCCGCCGCGCCGGCGGAGCGGTACAACATCTCACACCTGCCGCCTGCCGCTCTATCGTGTGAGGCTGCCCGATGCCGGTCATTACCTGTCCCAAGTGCCCGACCCAGTTGAAGATCCCCGATGGAGCCAAGGGCAGCGTCAGGTGCCCCAAGTGCGGCACCGCCTTACCCGCCGCCGCGCCGCCGAATGCGGCCCCGTCGGGCGGGTTCGAGGTCGTGGACGACGACCCGCCAAAGCCGGCTGCCGCCGGCTCGAAGGCTGCCGCGGCGCTGCCCAAAACCAAGGCATCCGTAACGGCCGCCGCGGCCGACGAGGCCGTCGACTTCGAGGTCGTAGATGAGGACGAAAAGGGCGCCAAGCCGAAGACCAAGGCGCGCGCCGTCGCGGCCGACGACGACGACGAGGCGAAGCAGAAGCAGGACAGAGACGCGGGCAGCGCGGCCGACGCGAACGTCAAAAAGAAAAAGAGGAGGGACGACGACCACGACGTCGCGCCCGAGCCGGTGTCGGCGGCGGACAGGAGCGGGTTCGCGGTGGCCGAGTCCGGGGCGCGGTACATCGGCATCTCGCTGTGGCTTTACATCGGCACGTTCGTGTACCTCGTGCTGGTGCTGGCGCTCGCGTGGGCCGGGGTCGCGGTCCCGAACATGCTCATCGTCGTCGCCGGACTGCTCGGCCTCGCGAACTGGACCCTCGGCCTGATCGGCTGCACCTACTGTCTCGCCGGGCCCGCGCGGGCGCGCGGGCCGGCCGCGGCGGCGCTGGCCCTCACGCTCATGCACGTCGCGCTGCTCTTCTCGGCCGGCGGGCGCGTCCCGTCCGCCGTTCAGATCCTGAACTCGACCGCGCGCGCCGACGACGCGCGTAAGCTGACCGAACGGCTCGTGAAGGAGCCCGACGCCAACAAGCAGAAGGACCTTCGCAAGGAACTGGAGGCGATGAGCGGCGAAGGGCGGGGCGGGGGCGACGCGTTCTGGCAGCAGGTCGCGACCCAGAGCCTGGTCGCCGACCAGTTACTCGCGAACCTGTGCTACGAGTCGAAGGGGTTCAGTCGGTACCTGGTCGCGTTCATGGCCGGGCTGCTGGAACTGCTCCGGGTCGTGTTCGTGATCCGTTTGCTCGGCGCCGTCGCCCGCGCGGCGCGCGACAACCGGACCGCGAACAAGGCGCTGCTGAGCTGGCTCGTCGTTCTTGGCGCCACGCTCGCGGGCATGGTCGTTATGCTCATCGTGGCGGCCGTGCTCGACGACTCCAAGGGCGGCGCGACCCCCCCGGCGAGCCTGACGGAAGCGCAGGACAAGGCCAAGAGGGCGCAGAACATCTTTGCCGGTGCCGAACTGCTCTTGTACCTGATTCACGCGGGCGGGCTGGTCATGGCCGCGCTCCTGGCTCTCGGGGCGAAGGGCGCCGCGGCCCGACGCGCGTGACGCCCCACGAGGTTCGCCGTGCTGCTCATCTGCCCGAACTGCCGCAGCGGACTCCAGGTGCCAGACGGCACCACCGCGCTGGTGCGCTGCCCGGCCTGCACGCAGGTGTTCTCGCCGGCCGCCGGGGCCGCGCCCGCAGAGGAGCCGAAGGCGCCGAAGCCGGCCGCGCCGAAGGCCAAAGGCGCGGCAAAAGCGGGCCCGAAGCCCGAGCCGAAGCTCGAGAACCGCGACTTCGACCCGCCGGACCCGGAGGAGGACAAGAAGCGGCGCCGGAAGCCGCGCCGCGACCCGGACGATGACTCGCTCTCGCCCGCCGAGAGGGCCGCCCGCCGCGCCGCGTTCAGCCGCGCCGCGTGGGGCTGTAAGCTCATCTGGATTTCGTTCGCGCTGTTCATGCTTTCCATGGCGCTGGTCATCGTGTTCTTCTTCCAGAGCGCGTTCCTGGCTCCGCTGCCGCTGCTCATCACCCTCGCGGGCCTCATCGGGCTTGTCAACTGGCTCCTGGCGGCGGCCGGCGTCGGGCTGTGCCTGACCGGACCCCGCGCGCCCGGCCACCTGGGCTACGGCATCGCCGCGGCCGCCGCGGTGCTGCTCCACCTCGGGTTCCTGCTGATCCTCGTCGCCGGCGGGCGCGAGGCGTCCGTCGGTAAGGCGACCGAGGAGGCCGGCGGTGCGGCCGGCAACGCGCGCTGGGGGCTGCTGCCGACGCGCCTGGACGCGACCATGTTCTACCTCACGGCGGCCGCCTACCGCGACGCGCAGGGCGCCGTCCCGAAGGGGCCGATGACCCTGTCGATGATCACCGGCGTGCTGGAGATGACGCGCACCGTGTGCATCCTGATGCTGCTGTCGCGGCTGGCTCGCGCGGCGCTGGACGAGGACCTGGCGCACAAGTGCACCCGGGCGGCGGGCATCGCGTCGGCCGGCCCGGGCGCCATCGCGCTGCTCATCTTCCTGTTCGTCGGCGCGATGATCGAGACGAGCGCCGGCACCGGCACCTTCACGATGATCCTGTTCGCGACGGTGAACATGAGCGCCTACGCGATCGTGAACGCCACCATCTTCCCCGCGCTCATGGCCGCCCGCGAGGTGACCGACGCGTGCGAGGAGCCGTACCAGTCGCTCGTGCCACAGTTGTAGGACGGGCTGCCCGCCCGCCCGCTAACGGGAGCCGCCATGACCGCACCCCGCGCGAGTGCCGCCGCGCTGTCCCTGCTGGCGCTCGCCCTTTTCTCGCCCGGTGCGGAACCGCAGGCGACACTGGTTTCGGCCAGCCCGGGCGACCCGCCGGCGGTGGAGGTCACCGGCCTGGCGCGGGACCACCTGGCGGCACTGGCCGGCGCGAAACTGACCGCCGACGAGTGGCCGAGGGTGGCGCGCCTGGTGGTGGCGGAGGGCGCCGCGGACGAGGTCGCGAGGCGCGCGCCGATGGCCGGCTCGTGGTCGGTGACCGCCGCCGCGCTCCGGTTCGAGCCGCTGTTCCCGCTGGCCGCGGGGGTTAAGTACCGTGTGTTCTGCGACCCCGCCGCGGCGCCGCGTGCGAACCTCAAAGCGGCGCCGTTCGCGCGGGACGTGTTCATCCCCAAGCCGCCCCCCGGGCCGCGGGTGAGCGTGGTCGCGGTCTACCCCAGCGCGAGCCAGCTGCCCGAGAACGCGCTGCGGCTGTACGTGCAGTTCTCCGGGCCGGTCGAGCGCGGCGGCGTGTACAAGCGGTTCAAGCTGGTCCGCGACGACGGCATGGCGGTCGCCGCGCCGTTCATCGAGATCGAGGAGGAACTCTGGTCGGCCGACGGCACCCGCGTCACGCTCCTGTTCGACCCGGGCCGCGTAAAGCGGGGCCTGGTGCCGCGCGAGGAGGACGGCCCGATCCTCGAAGAGGGCCGGCGGTACACGTTCGAGGTGGACGCGAAGTGGCCCGACCTCGACGGCCGCCCCATCACCGCCGGCGCCAAGAAGACGTTCGGCGTAGTCGCCCCGGACGATCACCCGGTCCGGCCCGAGGACTGGGCGCTGACGGCCCCGCGTGCCGACTCCGACGCGCCGCTCATCGTGAAACTCGCGAAGCCGCTCGACCGCGCGCTGCTGGGCCGAATGCTGTGGGTGACCGACGCGGCCGGCAAGGGGGTGGAGGGCACGCTGGCCGTTGGCGGCGGCGAGCGCGTGGTGACGTTCGCCCCCAAGACCCCGTGGGCGAAGGGCGACTACAAGCTCATGATCGACGCACAACTGGAGGACGTGTGCGGCAACCGTGTGGGCGAACCGTTCGAACTGGACGTGCTGAAACCGATCCCGCTGAAGCCGGTGGTGAAGGTCGCCGAGCGGCCCTTCGCGGTGAAGTGACCGAACAGCCAGGTGCGAAGGGCCCGAGCCTGCCGAAAGGGTCACGCGCCCGGTGCCGCCGCCGACTTGTTCCGCGAGCAGTTCGGGCGGAGCGCGAGCCGCTCCGCACCGCAACCGGCAACAACGGCTGGCCGCTCGACGGCGTCACTTCTTGTCGCTCGGGTCGGGGTACTTCAGCTTGCGGTCGGGGTCGAGGAACCGGGCGTACACCGCGTTCGTGCCGGTGCCCTTTACGACGACGGCGAGCGTGTGCTTGCCCTCCGGGAGGGCCACGTCGAAGCTGTCGCGGTCGGAGCGCACGTCCTTGCCCGCGCCCCTTCCGGTGCCGATCACCTTGCCGTCGAGCCGGACCTCGTAATCGCCCGTCGAGCCGACGAGCAGCTTGGTTTTCAGCTGCGCGGCCGCGGTGAACTCGGCCTCGACCACCGCGGGCGCGCCCTTGGTGTCGGGCAGCACGAGGCGCCCGGGGGCGCCGACGTGCAACCCGGTGCCGTTCACCTTCGCGTCGGTCAGGAACGGGCTCGCCATCAGGTACCGCACGAGGTCGCGGAAGTCCTGCGCGGTCATGTTGTAGCCCAGCCCCTCCGGCATGAGCGACTTCTCCGCCACCTTCACCGGCCCCGCGAGGTCGTCCTTCTTGATCTTCTTGAGCACCGCGTTTTCGAGCTTCAGCGTGATGGTCTTGTCTTCCTCCTCCGCGAGGATGCCCTGTACGACGGTGTCGTTGTTCAGCAGCGCGGTGCGAAGGAAGTACGGCGCCCCGATGACGCGGTTGGGGTCGAGCACGTTCACGAGGATGTACTCGATGTCGCGGCCGGCCCCGTCGAGCGGCGGCCCGACTTCGGCGCCCTTGCCCTCGAACTTGTGGCACTTCCCGCAGTTGGTCTCGAACACCTTGCGGCCGCGCTCGAACGACGCCGGCGCCTCGTACAGCGACTCGCGCGTCCTGTCGATCAGCTTCGCGAGGTCCGCGGGGGTCGCGCGCGTGCGGCCCCACGCCCTTTCGACGAGCGCGTTCAGGTCTTTGTCGTTGAACGCCTGAATGCGGAGGATGGTGTTGTCCGTGACTTCGGTACGGTCCACGGTCTTGTCGGCCATCGCGGTGAGCAGCGCCTTCGCCCACTCCTTGCGCGTGCTGAGCGTGTCGACCACATCCGGGCGCACGGCCTTCGGGTGGTCCTTCCACCCGGCGAGCAGGTCCGCGCCGAGCCTCGGCACGTCGAACCCCGCGAGCGCGCGCGCCGCCTCGCTCCGCACCGCGTCGGACGCGTCCTTGCGAACGAGGTTCAGCAGCAGCGCGACGGTTTCCGGGGCACGGATCGAACCGAGCTGCCGCACCGCCTCGGCGCGGGCTTCGGGCGCGAGCCCGGCGTCAGCCGCGGCGGCGGCGGCGCGCCTGAGTGCCGCCGGGTCGCGGAAGCTCACCGCGACCTTGTTCGCCAGCGCGACGTGCCTCGCGTTGTTCTCCTTCGCGATCTCCGCTTGCAGCGCCGCCCAGCCTTCCGGGGCGGTCACGGACTGTTTGTCGAGCGCGAGCGCGAGCCCTTCGAGTGCCCTCTCGCGAGCGCCCGCGTCCTTGAGCTTCGCAACGAACTCGACACACAGCCGCAGGTCGGACGGTTGGCCGGTGGCGACCAGGCGGCGCATCACCTTCGGCACGATGGCCTCGCGAACGAACTCGTTCGTGGGCGCCTCGTCCGCGAGCCACCCGAGTTCCTTTTCCGCGGGCGTGCTCGCGCCCTCCTTCTTCGCGACGACCTTCTCGTAAGCCAGCCACACGAGTTGCGGGATGACCGGGTCTTTCGCATCCTCCGTGTGCGCCATGAGCGCGCGAAGGAGCGGGGTCACGTCGTACTTTTCTTCGGCGAGTCGGACCGCGGCCGAGGCGAGCTCCCTGCGCACTCGCGGGTCGGTGCCCTTTTTTGCGCCGTCTACGAGGGCGTCGAACAGCTGTTTCGACATTTGCTCACGCTCCACCCCCGTGCGGGCGGCAAAGGCGAGCCGGGCACCCTCGTCCTTGAGCAGGGCCGTCGCGGAACCCCCTCCGGGCCGCTGCTGAATGAGCCGCAGCGCCGTGCGGGCCTCGTAGGGGTTGTCGGACTTCACCAGCCCGGTCAACTCCTCGGTTGTCTTCTTGCCCAGGTCTTCCGGCCGATTCGTCTTGGTGCCCTTCAGCTGGATGCGGTACACGCGGCCGCGCTCGTAGTCCCACAGGTCCGGGGCGGTTTGGTGGCACGGGTTTTGGTCGTGCCAGTCGATCAGGTAGATGTCGCCCGCCGGGCCCCACCGCATGTTGATCGGGCGGACGTTCTTGTCCCCGCTCACGAGGAAGTCGTCCCCGCGTGTCGCGGTGTAGGTGCTGCCGTTGGGCTTCAGAATGTTTTGCTTGATGCTGCACCCGTGGATGCTGCCGAAGATCACACTGTTCTGGAACCGTTTGGGCATGTGCGACACGTCGAGCGAGATCAGCCCGGCGTGCGCCCAGCCCGATTCCTTGTGGAACGTGTGGTCGCAGATTTCGTTGATGTAGCCGTACACGTGCGGGTTGAAGCTGCTCCCGGCCTGGCGCCTGTAGACGCCGCCGGGGACGACGTGGTACAGGTGCGGGATCACGCAGCACGCGAGGACGAACTGCCCGTCGGTGTTGCGCCAGTCCATGCCCCACGGGTTCGACGTGCCCTCGGCGAAGATCTCGAACTTCTTGTGCTTCGGGTGGTAGCGCCAGATGCCGCCGTTGATGCGGGCCTCCGGGCCGTCGAGCTGGTCGTTCGGCTTCACCGCGGAGTTGGTGAAGATGCCGTGCAGCCCGTACAGCCAGCCGTCCGGTCCCCACTGGAAGGTGTTGAGCGTTTCGTGCGTGTCCTGACTGCCGAAGCCCTTCAGCAGCACCTCGAACCTGCCCGGCTTGTCGTTCTTGTTCTCGATGAAGAACAGGTACGGGGCCGCACCGACGAACACCCCGCCGTGCCCGACCTCGATGCCGGTGCAGAGATCGAACGCGCCCAGATCGGCCTTCTTGCGCTCTTCGGTGACGGGGAAGTCCTTGCCCTCGGCGAACACCGTGCGCTTGTCGCACACGCCGTCACCGTCGGTGTCTTCCAGAATCACGATGCGGTCGCGCGGCGCCTTGCCCTTCGGGGTGCGCTTCGGGTACTCGAAGCACTCGACCACCCATACGCGGCCCTTCTCGTCGATGGTGAACGCCACCGGGTTCACCAACTGCGGTTCGCCCGCGAACAGCTTGACCTCGAACTCGTCGGCCACCTTGAACTTCGCGACCGTCTCGGCCGGCTTGAGGTACGGCTGGCCCGACCCCTTCCGGTTGTCGAATCCGAACTCTTTCTGCGCGAACGCAGGTTCCGACTGTGCGAGCGCGAGCAGCGCGATGGCGAACGCGAGGGAGAATCGCGGCATTGGGGGTGCGTCCTTCACGGTTAAGGGCGTGTCGTGAAGGAGATGGTATCCGAAGCGAGCGAGAAAAGGCAGGGCCACCCCGACGTCCCTGCGTGTGGCGACCGCGGGCCTGGCTTCGCTCAGCGGGTGCGTGCGGCGGAGCCGTCGAGGGCGCTCCGAACCCGGTCGGGTTCGCGCGGGTGAACCTTGTCGCTTTCGGTGTACTCGCGGGTGTAGCGGCCACGATGTTCCGCGGTTCGGCCCGCCCCAGACGCGTCACGCCGCACACCTGGACCGCGGCGAACTTCGTGAGCCCCCGTTCGAGGATGCGGGCGCCTCGCCGATGACGGACGGTTGCTCGCCCGGGGACCGGGTGGGGCGTGCCGGTCGAGTCGGAGTCGGTCGCGGGCCGGGCCGCGCGCGTGCGCCTCCCTCCGCGGCCGCTGCTCGCACGGGAACGGGTGCCTCGCGAATGAACGACACGGCCGCCCCCGCTTGGCGAGCGGCGTAGCGCGAACCGCTCACGACTCACCGCTTCTCGTTCCAGGCGCTGTTGGCGTACTTCTCGGCGCGGATGCTCTCGGCCCGCTGCCGCTCAGCCGCGGTCCACCCGCCGGGGGCCGCGGGCCACCCGGTGTCGGTCGCGAACGCCCGTGCGAGTTCATCCGCGAGCGCCTTCGGTTCGAGCCAGGGCGCCCCGGGCGCGTCGCAGATGCCGGGGAGCATCGGGGCGAACGGGCTGCGGCGCAGCAGGACGCTGCCGTGCTGCAGCAGCGCGCCGCGCATCTTCCGCTGCGCGCTGCCGACCACCTTCGAGCCGTTCAGCAGCAGGTCGGCGGGCGTCTGATGCAGGAAGCAGACCAGCGGGCCGAGCTTCTGCTCCTCGCCGCACACCACCGCGCGCGTCGTGACACCGTGCCCCTCCAGCACCCGCCGGATGACGTGGTGCGCGCGGCAGATCCAGTGCTCGCGCGACACCCACTCTTTCCCCGGCGGCAGCGCGAGCGCGTAGGTCAGTTCGTGGTGGTGGACGATCGCCGCGCCGCCGGTGGAGCGACGGACCCACGGCAGCCCACTCAGGTTCGCGTCGGCGGCGCGCTCCTCGGTGTGCTGGAAGTACCCCAGCGAGACGGTCGCCTCGTCCCAGGTGTAGAAGCGCAGCGATGCGATGCCCCCCACTGCGGATTCCAGCAGGGCCTCATCGAGCGACATGTTGGTGGCGCCGTCGGCGCCGGCGAACGGCAGCAACCGAACTGTTTGGCTCATACCGGGTCCTTGATGAGTGGGGCCGCCGGGGAGCAGACCGCGGCGCTGGTGTAGATCTGGCCGCTGAGGTGCGCGTGGTCGCGGTACTTGGCGTCGCCGCTGATGCACGCGCCCAGTGCCGACGCGCGGCACGGCGACGCGTCCGGCGCCCGCGCGCCGCCTAGGAACCCGCAGCCGGGGTTCCGGGCGCTCGCGAGGTCAGGCGCCGCCGGCTTCAAGCTCACAGCGACGAGTTTCCGCGCGGCATGGAGTCTGGTGCCGTTCACCGTCTCGAACACCGTAGCCGGGCCCGGCGCGACGGTCCGCGGGAGCGAATCACCCGGCGGGTAGGCGAGCGTGCCGTGTGTCCATGCCTCGGCGCGGCGGTGGATGCGAACGGCCCCGTCCTTGCGGCTGGTATGCAGCGCGGCGGAAACAACTTCGACTGTGTGATGCGCGACTGCAGCCGCGCGACTGCGTAGGTGTGACATGTTCGGGCGCCGCGTGTCGGGTAGCGGAAGCCGGTCCCGGCGAACAGGCTCATACGGGCGCCAGCACCGCGACCTCGTCGCCCACCGCCACTTCGCCGGCGCTGACGACGGTTGCGAGGGAACCGAGGCGGCCGTTGACCCGCTCGCGCGGCTTGCCCTGGATCATCTCGAACCGCGCACAGCCGGTTCGCGGGGTGCCGATTTCGATAACGGCTCCGCCCAGCTTGAGGCGCGTGCCGTCGGCCAGCGCTGACGGGTCGAGGCCCGCGACCACGATCTGCTCGCCCATCTGACCGGGCGCTACCTGGAAGCCCTCGCCGCCAAGTTCCGTCAGCGTTTCCGCCAGCATGATGTTGAGTTGGCGCTTCGTGGCCCCGCCCTTCTGGTCGCCGACGATCCCTTTGAACGGCTCCATGCGGACGCGCTCCGCGGGCACGCGCTCGTAGCGGTCCTGCGGGCGCCCGGACGCCTTCGGCCGGTAAACAATGCTCACCACCTGTGCCATCCGGCCCCCTACGGCATCGCCGACGGGTCGCCCCCGCTCACCAGCGTGCGCCCGCTGGCCACCGCCTCGGACCTCGCGCCCGGGGACCAGCGGAGCACCAGCTCCTTCGCGGCCTTCACCTCGTCCGGGCGGCAGACGGTGTGCGTGTGCGGCGCGGCCCGCACCACCTCGGGGTCCTCGGACTTGATCTTGATGAGCGTGTCCGCGAACGCGTCGAGCGTCTCCTTGCTCTCGGTCTCGGTCGGCTCCATCATCAGCGCCTCCGCGACCACCAGAGGAAAGTACACGGTGGGCGCGTGGAACCCGAAGTCGAGGAGCCGCTTGCAGATGTCCTTCGCGGTCACCTTGCGCTCGCGCACCAGCGGCTTCGCGCTGGCGACGAACTCGTGCATACACGGCCCCGCGTGGGGCACCTCGAACCCGCCCTTGATGACCTGCGCCCGCAAGTAGTTCGCGTTGAGCACCGCCTGCTCGCTCACCTCTTTCAGCCCGCCCGGGCCGAGCGTGCGGATGTAGCAGTACCCGCGAAACAGGATGCCGACGTTGCCGAAGAAGCTCCGCACGCGCCCGATCGATTTCGGCACATCGAAGTTGAGCCGGTACTTTGCGCCCTCCTTCACGACCACGGGGGCCGGCAGGTACGGCGCGAGGAAGTCTCGCACAGCGATCGGGCCGCTGCCGGGCCCGCCGCCGCCGTGCGGCCCGGTGAACGTCTTGTGGACGTTGTAGTGCTGCATGTCCGCGCCGAAGTCGCCCGGCCGTGTGATGCCGAGGATGGCGTTCATGTTCGCACCGTCCAGATATACCAGCGCGCCCGTGCTGTGTAACAGGTCGGTGATGGTCTTGATCTGCGTCTCGAACAGCCCCAGCGTGTTGGGGTTGGTGATCATGAACACGGCGGTGTCGTCGCCGAGTTTCGATTTGAGGTCTTCGAGGTCAACGAGGCCGTTCCTGCCGCTCTTGACGGTGACCGTGTCGAACCCGGCGAGCGCGGCGCTCGCCGGGTTCGTGCCGTGCGCGGAGTCCGGCACCAGCACCTTCTTGCGGTGCGTCTCACCCCTGTCCTTGAAGTACGCGGCCGCGACGAACAGCGCAGTCAACTCCCCGTGCGCGCCGGCCGCCGGTTGCAGAGACACCGCGGGCAATCCGCTGATCTCGGCGAGGAATTGTTGCATTTCGAACAGGATTTCGAGCATCCCTTGCGTCGTCTCATCAGCCTGAAGGGGGTGCAGGTTGGCGTAATTCGGGAGCGCTGCGAGCCGCTCGTGCCGCTTCGGGTTGTACTTCATGGTACACGACCCGAGCGGGTAGAAGTTGGTGTCGATGCTCATGTTCCGAGCCGACAGATTCGTGTAGTGCCGAATCAGGTCGATCTCGCCCACCTCTGGGAGCGGCGGCGGGGTGTCCGCGCGATGCTCGCTCGGGATGAGCTTCGCCAACTCTGGTGCAGGCACATCACACGCCGGCACCCGGTGGCATCGCCGCCCGGCCTTCGACAGCTCGAAGATGAGTTCCGTTGATTGCGTGTTGTTCATGATTTGTCCGATCCGGAATCATCAGTGGCGACGCAGCCTTCAACCATCCGAATGAGTGCGGGCAAGCACGGTGCCAACTTCGAGCAGCAGTGGCGTGGCTCTCGCGCCTCATCAAACGGGATGTCGGTCGCGAGGTTGCCGGTGCGCGCCTGCTACAGTTCGGCGCGGATGCACGAGCCGGGGCTGTCCACAATCGCGCGGATGAACGCTCCGTGTTCGTTCATGGGTGGCTCACAGTACGGCCTTGACCGCCTCCGCGAGGCCGTCGATCTCGGTCTTCGTGCGCTTCTCGGTGACTGCGACCGTGATGCAGTCCTTGAAACCCGGGTACCACGTCGCTAGCGGCAGGCCGGCGTGGTACCCCTTCGTGCGGAGCGTCGCGAGCAGAGCCTGCGCGTCCCCGGGAACTTTCAGGGTGAATTCTTTGACAAACGGTGCTTTGACGCGCAAGGAGATTCCGGGGATCTTGCAAAGCTGGTCTGCGGCGTAGTGCGCTTTCTTCACGCACAGCTCAGCGGTTTCCTTCAACCCCTGCGGGCCGACCGCTGCCAGGTACACCGTGGCGCGGAGCGCGAGCAGCCCCTGGTTCGTGCAGATGTTGCTGGTCGCCTTCTCGCGGGCAATGTGCTGCTCTCGCGACGCGAGCGTTAGCACCCACGCCCGCTTGCCGTTCTTGTCGGTGGTCTGCCCGACCAGGCGCCCGGGCACCTTGCGCTGGTACTCCGGGTGGCACGCGAGGATGCCCAGGAACGGCCCGCCGTACTGGAGCGGCACGCCCAACCCTTGCCCTTCGGCCACCGCGATGTCGGCCCCGTACTCGGAGGGCCGCTTCATAACCCCGAGCGATACCGGGTCGAAGCTGAGCACGAACCGCGCGCCGACCTTGTGGGTCTCTTCCCCGATGGCCTTCGCGTCTTCGAGGTGGCCGAAGAAGTTGGGTGATTGCGCGATCAAACACGCGGTCGCGTCGCTCACGGCCGCTTTCACGTCGGCCGGGTTCAGCACGCCGTCCGGGGTCGGCAGCGTCCGCACCTTGCAGTTGAGGTTCGCGGCGTAGGTGATGAGCGTTTGTCGGTACTCCGGGTGGACGCTCTCCGCGATCAGGATTTCGGGCCGCTTCGTGATGCTGAGCGCCATCAGCGCGGCTTCGGTGACGCTGGAGCCGCCTTCGTAGAGGCTCGCGTTCGCGACCCCCAGCCCCGTCAGCTCGCACATCAGGGACTGGTACTCGAACACCGCTTGCAGCGTGCCCTGACTGGCTTCGGCCTGGTAAGGCGTGTACGCGGTGTAGAACTCGCTCCGCCCCGCGATCACATCGACCACGCTCGGGATGAAATGGTCGTAGGCGCCGCCTCCCAGGAAGCACACCGCGTCGCTCGCGGACTGGTTCTTCGCGAGGAGTTGCGACAGGTGCGACTGCAACTCCATCTCGGACATCGCCGGCGGGATGTTCAGTGAGCGCCCGAGGCGCAGTTCCGGCGGGATGTTGGCGAACAGGTCCTCGACGGACGATACGCCGATCGCGGCCAGCATCGCCTTCTGGTCTTCGGCTGTGTTGAGGACGTAAGACACCGAACCCCTCCTTCGCCGGGGAAGTGCGAGATGCGAAAATCGAAGTCCGACAGTCGGCGCTCGCGTTTCAGACGTCGTGCTTCCGGCTGCCGTCGGATGTACCGCGGCGCGGTCAGTGCCCTTCGGAGGCGAGTTGCTCGTCGTACTTCTCGGCCGTGAGGAGGTGGTCGAGGGTCGCACCGGGCGCGAGCTTGATTTTGACCATCCAGCCGGTGCCGAAGGCGTCGTCGTTCACCGGCTTCGGGTCGCCCTTGCGGTTGGTCGGCTGGTCGTCCACCAGCGGCTCGTTGCGCTCGATGACGGTGCCCGCGACCGGGGAGTACAGGTCGGAGGTCGACTTGTACGACTCGATGGTGCCGAACTTGTCGCCCGCCTTCAGCACGGAGCCGACCGGCGGCAACTCCAGGTACGTCGGTTCGGTCAGCTGCTCGATGGCGAACGCGGTCACGCCGACGGTGACAACGTCGCCGTCCGGCCTGGCCCACTCGTGCGTGGGCGCGTACCGCAGGTTTTTGGGGTTGGACACAGTCGCGTCCTCCAAGCCGGGCTCGCGCCCGTAAGTAACCGTTCGGGGCTCGCACTCACAACCGAACTATTTCTTCCGCCTGTAGAACGGCAGCGGGACCACGCTCGCGAGCAGCTTTGACCCGCGCACGTCCACCTCGACGCGCGCCCCGACCGCGGCGACGCGCGGCTCGACGTAGCCCATCGCGAGCGACCTGTCGAGCCACGGGCACAGGCTGCCGCTGGTGACGGTTCCGACGGCTGAGCCGCCCGCGTCGGTGATCGCGCAGCCTTCGCGCGCGGCCCGCTTCCCATCGATCTCCAGCCCGACGCGCACCGGCTTCGAGCCGTCGGTCGCGGCGGCTTGGAGCGCCGCGCGGCCGATGAAGTCCCCCTTCTCGAGTTTGACCGCCCACCCGAGGCCGGCGCGAATCGGGTCGATGCTCTCGTTCAGTTCGTGGCCGTACAGAGGCATCGCGGCTTCGAGCCGCAGCGTGTCCCGCGCGCCCAGGCCGCAGGGGGCCGCGCCGCGGGAGGTCAGTTCCCCCCACAGCGGCAGCCCGAGTGCGTTCGGCACGATGACCTCGAACCCGTCCTCGCCGGTGTACCCGGTCCGGCTCACCACGCACGGGCTGTCGCGGTATTTGGTGCGGGTCGCGAAGTAGTACTTCAGCCCGCTCACGTCGGTCGGGAACAGGCCCCTGACCAGTTCCACCGAGTGCGGACCCTGCACCGCGATCATCGTCGTTTCGAGCGTGCGGTCATGGATCTGCACCGCGGGGCCGGTGCGCAGCGGTTCGAGCCACGCGAGGACCTTCCCGCGGTTGCTCGCGTTGATGACCGCCATGAACCCGTCGTCCCAGCGGTAGACGAGAACGTCGTCCAGGACGCCGCCGTCCTCTTTGCAGACCAGTCCGTACCGGACCTGCCCGTCTTTCATGCTCGCGACGGAGTTGGTGAACACCTTCTCCAGAAGGGCGAGAGCGCCCGGGCCGCGAACGTCCACGCGCGCCATGTGCGAGATGTCGAACAGCCCGGCGGCGCCGCGAACGGCCTTGTGTTCGGGGGCGATGCCGGCGTACTGCACCGGCATGTCCCACCCGCCGAACGGCACCATCCGCGCCTTGTGATCGACGTGCCACTGGTACAGGGCGGTGCGCAGGTTCGACATGGCGGACCCACCAAACGGACGCGGGGCGGCCCGACGCGGAACCGCCCCACGTCGACCATCTTAGCCCGACCGTCAGGGTTTTCCAGACGAGTCGTGAGCCCCCCGCGGGCGCGGGCGCTACCCGGTGATGCGCCCCACCGCCTCGATCGCTCCGGCCTCCCGGCAGCCCGTGTCCGTGAGCCACCACGCCCGAACCGCCGCCGCTTCCCCCGCGAGGCTCACGATCACGTGAGGCACGCTTTCGCCGTAGCTGTTGCCCGCGATGTCGCGCGCGCTCGGGACCGGTGCCGAGGTGGGGTGCGAGTGGTAGATCGCCAGCAGCTCCAGCCCCGCGGCCCGCATCGCGCGGAACGCCCGGAGCATCTCGTGCGGTTCCGTCAGGTAATCGGTCGGGCTGCGAAGCACGTTTGCGATCGGGAACCGCGCCGTCACGCGGCCTTCGCACGCCGCGATGTGGCCCGCGAGCAAACCGCAACACTCGACGGGCGCGTCCCGGCGCGCGTGCTGAACCACGTCCGCGAGGACGGCGTCGGGAACGACGAGGCGCGCGAACGGCGGCATGGGTGCGGCGAGTGTGCAACGCGGGCCGGGTTCCGTAGTTCTATCACTCACAGCAATTGAGGAACCCAAATGACCACCGTTGCCGACCTGAAGGGCCAGACGGTCGCGTTCGCCGCCAGCGGCGGCCTCGACTCCTGCACAGTGACCAAGTGGCTCACCGAAAACGGCGTGAAGGTCGTGTGCTTCACCGCCGACATCGCGCAGCCGGACGAGTCCAACTTCGACGAGATCGAGACGCGGATGCGGGCCAGCGGGGCCGCCGACTACGTCGCGATCCCGCTGCACGACATGATCGCCGAGAGCGGGCTGGAGGTGATCCAGTTCCAGGCCCGGTACGAGGGCAACTACTGGAACACCACCGGCATCGGGCGCCACGTCATCGTCGCGGGGATGGTGCGCGAGATGAAGAAGCGGGGTGCCACCGTGCTGAGCCACGGCGCGACCGGCCGCGGCAACGATCAGGTGCGGTTCCAGCTCTGCACGAACATGCTGGCGCCGGAGGTAACCGTGTACGCCCCGTGGCGCGACCGCGCGTTCCTCGCGAAGTTTCCGGGCCGCACGGAGATGATCGACTACTGCAACTCCCACAAGCTCCCCATCAAAGCCCGCAAGGACGCGCCGTACTCGACCGACGCGAACCTGCTCGGCCTCACGCACGAGGCGGGCAAGCTCGAGCACCTCACGACCGAGCCGTGGTTCGTCACGCCCGGCATGGGCGTGCTCCCGAAGGACGCGCCGCACGCGCCGGAGTCGGTGACGGTCCGCTTCGAGCAGGGGCGCCCCACCGCGATCAACGGCAAAAAGACGACCGCGTTCCAGGCCATCCAGACGGCGAACGCGCTCGGCGGGAAGCACGGCGTCGGCATCGCGACGCACCTGGTCGAGAACCGGTTCGTGGGCATCAAGAGCCGCGGCGTGTACGAGGCCCCGGGCATGGAACTGCTCGGCAGCGCGTACGCCTACCTGCTGCAACTGGTCCTCGACCGCCGCGGGCGCGAGCTGTTCGACGTGCTGTCGCTGTTCGTCAGCAAGCAGATCTACCAGGGGTACGGGTTCGACCTCGCCACCCACATGGCCCGCGGCGCGATCGCGCCCGTCACGAAACTCGCGACCGGCACGATCAAGCTCAAACTCTACAAGGGCCGCGCGGAGTTCGAGTCGGCCGAGGACGTGCCGCACCAACTCTACTCGGAGGCGAACGCCAGCATGGAAGCGATCGGCTCGTTCGACCACGCCGACAGCGAAGGGTTCCTGCGCGTGCTGCAGGTGAGCGCGCGGGCGCTCGCCGCGAACGCCCAGGTGACCGCGCCCGCGTGGGCGAACGCGTAGGGCGAACCCCGGGCTGTTGCTTTCCCCCCTCTCCCGCACGCGGAGATGGGAACACACGGAGCCGCCAGATGCCCCGCTTCATCGCCTTCCTGGCGCTTCTCGCGCTCGGGCCGCTCGCCACCGCGCAGGGCACCAGGGACGACTACGAGCGCGCGAACAGCGTGTTCAAGTGGACCGCGGGCAAAGTCACGTCCGCGAAGGTCGAAGCCAACTGGACGGCCGACGGCGCGAAGTTCTGGTACAAGAACGCCAGGAAGGAGTTCGTGCTGGTCGATGTGGCGAAAGGCACGCGCGAGGTCGTCACCGAGGACCGGGTCCCCAAAGGCGCGAAGCCGTCGCCGGCTCCCAAGAACAAGGGATTCGGCGCGTGCGAAGGGGCCGAGGAGGGCGACGCGGACGCGGCGTTTGTTCGCGCGCTCGCGCAACCGCCGCGCCGCGGGGGCGACTCGCCCGATGGGAACTGGTCCGCGTTCGTCAAAGAGCACAACGTCTGGCTGCGGGACGCAAAGACGAAGGAGGAAACGCAACTCAGCAGGGACGGCACCGCCAGCGACTCTTACGGGCGCATCAACTGGGCGCCGGACTCCAAGCGGTTCGTCGCGATCAGGACGAAGGCCGGCGGCGACCGCAAGGTGACTTTGGTCGAGTCGTCGCCGCGCGACCAGCTCCAGCCGAAGACCTCGACCTACGACTACCTCAAGCCGGGCGACCCGATCCCGTTACCGAAGCCGCACCTGTTCGATGTCGCGGCTAGGAAGGAAATCCCGGTCTCGGACGAGCTGTTCCCGAACCCGTGGGCGGTCACCGATCAGCACTGGAGCAAGAGCGGCAAGCACTTCTACTTCGCGTACAACCAGCGCGGGCACACCGTGGTGCGGCTGCTCGCCATCGACGCCGACACCGGCAAGGTGACCGCCGTCGTCAACGAGGAGTGCAAGACGTTCTTCGACTACGCGAACAAACTGTACGTCCAGTACCTCGACGACACGAACGAGCTGATCTGGATGAGCGAGCGCGACGGCTGGAACCACCTGTACCTCGTGGACCTCGCCACCGGGGCGTCGAAGAACATCACGAAGGGCGAGTGGGTGGTCCGCGGGGTGGACCGTGTGGACCCGAAGGGCCGCGAAGTGTGGTTCCGCGCGATGGGCGTACACGCGGACCAGGACCCGTACCACGTTCACTACTGCCGCGTGAAGTTCGACGGCTCGGAGCTCGTGAAACTGACGGCCGGCGACGGCACGCACACCATCGAGTACTCGCCGGACCGCACGCACCTCATCGACACCTACTCGCGCGTGGACCTGCCGCCCGTGACGGAGCTGCGCCGCACCGCCGACGGCAAGAAAGTTTGCGACCTGGAGAAGGCGGACGCCGCGGAGCTGCTGAAGACCGGGTGGCGGTACCCGGAGCGCTTCGTCACCGAGGGGCGCGACGGCAAGACCAAGATTTACGGCCACGTCGTGCGCCCGAGCACCTTCGACCCGAAGAAGAAGTACCCCGTGATCGAGCACATCTACGCGGGGCCGCACGACCACCACGTGCGCAAGAGCTTCAACCCGGCGCCGCCCGAACAGCGCATGGCCGAACTCGGGTTCGTCGTCGTGAAGATCGACGGCATGGGCACCAACTGGCGCTCGAAGGCGTTTCACGACGTGTGCTGGAAGAACCTCGGCGACAGCGGGTTCCCCGACCGCATTCTGTGGATCAGGGGCGCGGCCGCGAAGTGGCCCGAAATGGACCTCTCCAGAGGCGTCGGGATCTACGGCGGGTCCGCCGGCGGCCAGAGCTCGACCCGCGCGCTGCTCGCGTTCGGCGACTTTTACACCGTGGCCGTCAGCGACTGCGGGTGCCACGACAACCGCGTGGACAAGATTTGGTGGAACGAGCTGTGGATGTCTTGGCCCGTCGGCCCGCACTACGCGGAGCAGTCGAACGTCACGCAGGCGCACCGGCTGAAGGGCAAACTGCTGCTGGTGGTGGGCGAACTGGACCGCAACGTGGACCCGTCGAGTACGATGCAGGTCGCCAACGCGCTGATCAAGGCGGACAAGGACTTCGACCTCTTGGTGGTGCCGGGCGGCGGGCACGGGGCCGCCGAGGGGCCTTACGGCAGCCGCCGCCGCATGGACTTCTTCGTGCGCAACCTCCTCGGCGTAGA
>JBJSXS010000093.1:0-6523 GCA_046086545.1 Gemmata sp. | reverse complement strand
CGGCTGCTGGGCCGAGGCCGCGCCGGTGAACGTCAGCGCGCCGACGACCGCGAGGAACAGGTAGCGCATGTGTGGAGACCTTTCCGGAGGAGGTTGGCCGCTTTCCGTGGCGGCACATCGTCCATCGGAGCGCTCGACGCTGTGGCCGTCGCGAAACTGCCGGAGCGGAGCGGGCGAAGCCCGCAGACGCGCCGGTTGGCGCGCCTGCGGCGCTGCTGGCGCGTGGTCGCGAAGGGGTGAGGGGGCGGGGCTTAGCGGTTGTGCCGTAGGGACGAGGCGATCCGGCGCAAAATGGAGCCGTAATCGGGGGCGAACGCCGGCCAGATCCCTTCCCGGCACGCGTAGCGGTTGGGCCAGTTCACGAGGTTCAGGTGGTCGCCCTTCCAGACGTCGTTGTGCTCGCCCCACGCGGCCGACCGGACCGACACGACCCCGTCGTTCGCCCCGTCCGCCTCGCTGACGATGCCGTGCGGCACCCGCCACTCGGGACAAACCCAGCGCCCCTCGCACGCGCCCGCGACGGAAAAGTACCGCACCCCGGGCGCGTCCGGCACGGTCGCGTTGAACCGGCGGCACGCGGCGGTGGTCACGTCCAGGAACGCCTGATACGAGAGGCCGACGAGCTGGAAGAACGGCGCGGCGAGGCGCCCGAACCGACGCACGCCCCAGTCCGCGAACGGGCTGCCGCGGTGCGGCGTGCCCACCGTCGTGAGGGACAGCACGCGGTCCCGCATCTCCAGGCGCGAGATCATGAACCGCGCGTCGAGGCCGCCCATGCTGTGCCCGATCAGGTGCACCGGGCCGGTCGGCACGTGGCGCTCGATGTACCTCTTGAGTTCGCCCGCCCGCGACTCGACCCCCATCGTGCAACTCAGGAGCGGCACCAGAACCGTGTTCCCCGCGGCTTCGAGCTGTTGGCGGATACCGGGAAAGTACTCCCGCAGCGTTCGCCCGAACGCGACAACGCGGTCGAACCCACAGAGCCCGTGTACGAGAACGACGGGCGCGCCGAGGGCCGGGACGGGTGATTCGTTCACGGGAACGGGCCGGTGCGGTCGGAGAACGGTAAAACGATTCGGTAGCGCCCAACATAGTTCCTTCACGAGAGCTTCGCAATGCAAATACCCGTCGCGCAACCGGGCAAGACCCGCATCGGGTGGATCGGCACCGGCGTCATGGGCCGCTGGATGTGTCAGCACGCGATGACGAAGGGGTACACCGCGACCGTCTACAACCGCTCGGCCGACAAGGCTCAACCACTGGTGGACGCCGGCGCGAAGCCCGCGAAGACGCCCGGGGAGGTCGCGCAAAACGCCGACATCATCTTCGCGATCGTCGGGTTTCCAAAGGACGTGCGCGAGGTGTTTCTCGGGAGCGACGGCGCGCTCGCGGGCGCGAAGCCCGGCGCGGTTCTCGTGGACATGACGACCAGCGAGCCGTCCCTGGCAAAAGAAATCTACGAGGCCGCGAAGTCGAAGGGCGTGGCTTCGCTCGACGCCCCGGTGAGCGGCGGCGACGTGGGCGCGAAGAACGCGGCCCTCTCGATCATGATTGGTGGCGATAAGGACGTGGTCGCGGCCGTGCAACCGGTGTTCGAGTGCATGGGCAAGACCATCGTTCACCAGGGCGCGCCGGGCGCCGGGCAGCACACCAAAATGGTGAACCAGATCCTGATCTCGTCGAACATGATCGCGGTGTGCGAAGGGCTGCTGTACGGGTACAAGGCCGGTCTCGACCTCGAGACCGTGTTCAAGAGCGTGTCGGTCGGGGCCGCCGGCAGCAAGGCGCTGGAGGTGCTCGGGCCGCGTGTGCTGCGGCGCGACTTCGAGCCGGGCTTTTACGTTGAACACTTTATCAAGGACATGGGCATCGCCCTGGCCGAAGCCGAGAAGATGAATCTGGCGCTGCCGGGGCTGGGGCTGGCGAAGCAACTGTACGAGGCCGTCCGCGCGCAGGGCTTCGGGCGCAAGGGGACGCAGGCGCTGCTGATGGCTCTCGAACACCTGAACAACGTGAAGCGGTGAATCGCTCTGGGCAAACCAAAGGAAACCCGTGGTTCCGCGAAGTGGTACGATAATTCCGCAATTCTAGGGTTGCACTCGTAATCCTTGTCGCGCAAGTATAAACTGTCAACTGCGCCCTCGCGCGATGCGTCGCGCGAGGGCGTGTGTTATCACCCGGTCAATCTTAACAGAGGCACGCTCAACACATGCAAAAGGCCAAGGAAGAAGCGATTGAGGTCGAAGGGCGCGTGAAGGCGGCACTGCCGAACACGACGTTCCGCGTGGAGTTGGACATCGGCGGCGAGATCACCGCACACATCGGTGGGAAGATGCGTAAGCACTACATCCGCATCATCCCCGGCGACCGCGTGAAGGTCGAAATCTCACCCTACGACCTGACCAAGGGTCGCATCACGTTCCGCATCCGCTCGTAGTCCGCGCTCGCCTTCATGCACACTCATGAGCGGGCGCTCGGCGGTGAATGCACTGCCGCGCCCTCCTCGGTGTTGGCCGGGACACGTCGGTTGCGGTTCCCGCCGCCGTCACCTTGGCGCTACTCTGCGTCCCAGACCACGACCCGGCCCGAGTCCCCGCCGGCAGCGATCCGGAGCCCATCGGCCGCGTAGGTGAGACAGTACACCACGCCCACATCCCACCTGTAACTCGCCCGCTCCTGGCCCGTCGCCGCGTCCCACAGGCGCACCGTCTGGTCGAAGCCCCCCGTGGCGACCGTGGTGCCGTCCGGCGAGAACGCGACCGCCAACACCTGGCCCTTGTGGCCCTTCAGGATCGCGGTCTCGCGCCTGGTTTTGAGGGAGTATATTTTGGTGTTCCAGTCGCCCGCGACCGCGAGCTTCGTGCCGTCGGAACTGAGAGCGATTGCGGGGCAGGGGTACTCTTGCGGGTAATCGACCGGTTTGGGCGAAGTGATGTCCCAGACGCGAACCTTGCGGTGCCCGGTGGCCCAGGCGACCAGTTTCTTCTTCGGCGCCACGGATATTGCTCGGGTGCCGTTAGGCTCGGGGAACGACTGAATCTTGCGGTCGGTTGTCACGTCCCACAGCTCGAAGGTGCCGCCGCTCGCCTTCAGCCGCTCGCCTGTTCCCACCGCGACTACGTTCTCATTTATTGGCGAAAGGGAAGTTACCGGCAGAGCCTTCTTGCAGCGGTATTCCTGCCAGGTGCTTCCGTCGTGCCTGTAGGCGAACCATCCGATCGCGCCCCCGACCAGCACGCTCCCGGTGGGCAGAAAGCCGATGGCGTGGACCGGCAGCGCCTTCGGACCGCGCTCCATCAGCGAGGCGACGTGCCCGCCGCTGTCTCGCACCAGCATCGTGCCGTCCCGCGAGCCGGTGGCCAGCAGCGCGCCGTCGGGGCTGAACGCGACCGCGTACACCGCCGCCTTGTGGACCGCCGCGTGCTTGTGATCCTCGAACAGCAGCATTTCCGATCCCGACGTTCGTGCGAAACTGCCCCGATGATAGGGGGCACAGTATGTTGGGAATTGTACACCCAAACGTCGCGCGGGCGCCAATATGGAAATCGAGTGGACCGATCGGGACCCTGAAACCGGCGCGAAGCGAACCGTTCGTGCGGGACGGTTCGCCCGCAAGTGGACGTTCAGGGTCCAGTTCCGCAGGTACGAGAACTGGAAACCTGTGCCCGCCCCGTCGCGGGACATGTGGGAGACGCTCCTCGACGCCCTGGAGCGCCGCGCCCAGCGCCGCGAAGGAGTGACGGACGAAGACCTCAAACAGGTTCGCGCCGTGATCGCCGCTCTACCCGTTGAGGAAGAGGACGCGGAAGCGGGAGACGGAGAATAAGGGATAATAAAACAGGTTTGCCCGTTCGCCCTCGCCTACTGACCCTTTTCATCAACATGCCGTACACTCCGATCCTCGCGACGCTCGGGTACGTTTTCTCGCCGGACGGCCGGCGGGTGCTGATGATCCACCGGAACGCGCGGCCCGACGATGCTCACCTCGGCAAGTACAACGGCCTGGGCGGGAAACTGCACCCCGACGAGGACGTGATCGCGGGCCTCAAGCGCGAGATCCGAGAGGAGGCGAACATCGAGTGCGAAGCCGTATCCCTGGCGGGTACGATCTCTTGGCCCGGGTTCGGAAAGGGAGGCGAAGACTGGTTCGGGTTCGTCTTCCGCGTCGAGCGGTTCACCGGGGTGCCGCCAGCCGCGAACCCCGAGGGAACGCTTGAGTGGGTCGAGATCGAGCGCGTCCCGACACTTCCGCTGTGGGACGGCGACAGGTTCTTCTTGCCGCTGGTGTTCGATCGCGCGGCACCTCAATTCCACGGCGTGATGCCGTACCGCGACGGTAAACCGGTGAGTTGGAGCTACAATTCGGTCGGATGACCCACTCCTGTCCGCCACAAAACCATTCGGCTGTATAGTTTCCGTCCGGGGCTGAGAAAACGGCGCGCAGGACAATCTCGGCGCACTTCGTGTGCTACGGTTTTAATGAGATATTCCATCAAAGAACAGGCCGCCTGCCGGCGTCACCGACGACCGTAGGGGATGTTTTGTTGTCCGTCCCTCCCAACATCCGCTCAACAACGCCAGGTGCGTTCGCGATCGCGGCCGGTGCGCAGCCGTCGCCGGGATACCGGTTGCGGTGCTTGCGCGGGCGGGGCGGTTTTGCGGAGGTGTGGGAGGCCGAGGCGACGGCCGGCCCGCCGGTGGCGCTCAAGTTCATGCCCACCTCGAACACCGGCACCACCGCCCGTGAGCTGCGCTCGATCCAGTCGTTACAGTCGCTCGAACACCCGTACATGGTGCGGACGCACGGGGTCTGGTCGATCCCCGGGTATCTGGTCGTGAACATGGAGCTGGCCGAGGGCACGCTGCTCGACCTGATGCACCTGTTCCGCGACGACCTCGGGCAGGACGTGGACCCGGCGACCCTGTGCCTCTATGTGTGGCAGGTCGCTGAGGCGCTCGACTTTCTGAACGTCCGGCGGCACCTGCGCGACGGGCGCCGGGTCGGGTTCCAGCACGGGGACGTGAAGCCCAGCAACATTCTGCTGTTCGGGGACACGGCCAAGCTGACGGACTACGGGCTGGCCACGCCCACCACCGGTTCGAGCGTGCCGTGCTCGCGGCAGGGCACCCGCGAGTACGCGGCCCCGGAGGTCTTCCTGGGCACCCTGACCGACTGGTCCGACCAGTTCAGCCTGGCGGTGACCTACTACGCGGTGCGCACCGGCACGCTCCCGTTCCCGCCGCCCTCAAAGGACACCATGTGGTCGTCTGCCCGCCCCCTGCCCGACCTGCGAGGGGTGACCGAGCCGGAACGGCCCCCGCTGCTGCGGGCCCTGTCGGCGGTGCCGCAAAACCGGTTCCCGACGTGCTGCACGTTCATGACCGCGATGCTGCAGGCGCTGAACCTCGCGGTGGAAACGGACCCCGACACGAAACGGCTCAAGGTCGTGTCCGCAGTGCGCCGGAAGACCGCTGTGGCAGCGACCCCGCACCGCCGTCCCGGCTGAGGTGTCATTTCGGCCGGCTGATCGCACGCCGCCCGGGTTCACCGCACCTTACGATTCCCACTTTTGAGCGTAGCTCGGGCGGCTCCCGGTGTATACTCCGGGGGTGATGTTACCCGCCGTGCGGCGCTCCCCGCCGCGCATCTCCCGGTCCCGAACGGACCGACCGCAGTCTATGCGCACCACACCACTGGCTGCCGCCACGCCTCTCGCGCTGTTCGCACTGCTCCTCCACCCCGGGGTCGACCACGCGCAGCCCCCCGGAGGGAGCAACCAGAAGCCCCCGCCGGACGAGTACCGGTCCCTCGTGCGGGAGGTCGAGGAGGCATATAAGGCGCCTTACGAGGTAGACAAGGACGTACTCAACGAGTTGCGCAAGCAGTACAAGGCGCCCAGCGCGGAACGCGAGGCCAAGATCTTCCGCGAGATCCGGCGGCTGTACCCGCTGACGCCCGAGCAGGAGCGCGACATCACCTCGGCGCTGCGCAAAGCCTACGACAGCCAGTCACCGGAGCAGGAGCAGCGCCTATTCGATGTGATCCGGCGGAACGGCCGCCTGCCCACGGGCACGGTGCCCGCGTCGGTCCAGGCCGAGCAGTCGGCCCGGCTGTTCCGCGGGTTCGACCGGGACGGCAACGGGCGGCTCTCCTCCGACGAGATGCCGGACGCGCTGGGCGGACAGTGGCACAAGTGGGACCGTAACCGGGACGGCGGCATCGACGCGGCCGAGTACGCGGAGTACTACCAGGCGAGCCTGCGGGCGGTGTCGGAGAAGGTCGCGGCCGGAGAAATCTCCATCAAGGTGCCGAAGGGCGCCGCCGCGCAACCGGACGGCCAGAAGCCGGCCCCGGTGGCCCCCGCCGAGCCGGACCTGGGACCGAAGCCGGTTACCGGCGACGGGGCGCCGAAGGACGCGTTGCCCTTCGCCGTACGGTTCGGCAAGCTTCCGCCCGGTCTGCCCGCGTGGTTCACCCAGTACGACATCGATCAGGACGGGCAGGTGGGCCTCTACGAGTGGC
>JBJSXS010000092.1:0-2919 GCA_046086545.1 Gemmata sp. | reverse complement strand
GGCAACGCGCCGTGGACCTGGCGACCTGCCCGGCCGCCCGGCTGCCCTTCGACCTTTAGAAGGAGCCCGCGAAGGTGCGCGACAGGTACGGTCGCCACCCCCTGGGGCAATACCTGCTCATGGCCCGCCGGCTGGTGGAGTCCGGGGTGGGCTTCGTGAGCGTCAACGGCTGGTGCGGTTTCGCACCTGGCGAGGGCTCCCAGGGCGGGGCCGCGAGTTTCACCTGGGACATGCACGGCGGCGGGATGGGCCAGGGGAACATCTTCGGCACCGGCTCTTACGGGCTGGGCTGGGCGCTGCCTCGACTCGATGAGGCGCTTTCCGCCCTGCTGGAAGACCTCCACGACCGCGGTCTACTGGAGAACACGCTGGTCGTCGTGGTCGGCGAGTTCGGACGGACCCCGAAGATCGAAACCAACAAGGGAATATCCGGGCGGAGCCACTGGCCGGCCTGTTTCTCGGCGGTGCTGGCCGGTGCCGGTATCGGCGGCGGCGTCTACGGCGCGTCTGACAAGATCGGCGCGTACGTGAAGGACCGTCCGGTTCCGCCGCAGGTCCTCGGCGCGACCATCTATCACGCCCTGGGGGTGCCGCGCGATTCCAAAGTGGGCGCGCGTCCGATCACAACGGGCGAGCCGATCCACGAGTTGTTCAGTTAGCGGCCGATCGCGATGCCCCGGATCCTTGCATGCCGCCGGCACCGGGCGGTCGGGGTGACACTGACCGAAGCTCTTTCTCACAGAACCGCTGCCGAAGCCAGGACACGATGGTGGCGGTTAGACCGAATCTCAAACCGCCTGCTACACAAAATGGGGCATGTCAGTTTCCCAGAAAGATCATCGAAAGTCTGTCCCGGGAGCGCAGGCGCGGCGCACGGCGATAGCACAAGAAATTCTGTATCTCGATCCGCCCCATGAGTACCTGGAACTCTGCGATTTCTTGATGTGCGAACGCTGCTTCAGAAACAGACGAAAACTGCCTCCGACAAAGGTTTGCATATCAGATCTTGTCGTCGGTACGTAGGAAGAAGGGTTCCTGCCCGCTCGCAAGTTTTCCCCGAGTCAGCGAGAACTCGCAGGACCGGCCTTCGCCACCGAATGCGTGACTCGCGCCCAGCGATGAGAGGGACATAGCTGGGGGCGGGAAGTGCCTGCTTGGCGATCAGCGAAACGCCGTGTAGTCAGCCTCGTCCCACTCATAGTCGATAAAGATCTGCTCCCCCTCTGCGATTTCCCGCAGCGCCCGGAAGATGATGTCGTTCTGCGATAATCGCGCGGTGAACTTCGCGTTCGCGTTCGCGGAGTGGTTATAAAGCGACCCATACCCGAGCGCCAGAACCAGTCGGCCGGTGTTTGGGCCCCACTGGAACACGTAATGCTCCAGGACACCACCAGCGGCCACCGGTTCGACCCGGATCACCGGGCACACCTCGATGACTTCGCCCGCGCGGTACCGGCGCCCGGCGAACACACCGCGACCCATCCCGCGGACCTTCTGAATGAACAATGCGGGACGCATATTGTTTGTACCCTGGCGAATCAGTGAGTCCGTGAGCGGGGTGTCGGGACCGCCAGCACGATGCACCTTTGACGGCCGCGAACGTGAACTGAGGCGTCACACCGTGAACCTGTGTTAGCTCAGCAACCGGGCGAACGCGCGCTTGACGCCGGCGTGCCCCTCGTACTTCTCCAGCCACTTGGCGTGGTCGTGGATGTCCAGCCGCAGCCCGCCCTCGCCACGGTCCTCGGCCATCTCCAGGTACTCGGACACCGGCACGTAGAACCGGGTCCGCTCCTCGCCGTCCTCGAGCAGGAACGCCAGCACGCCGTGCCCCGCGACCAGCGGCTTGGCGTCGTCGCGCTTGATGTCGAGACCGCCCTGGCACGCCGCCACCTTGACCGGAACGAATGCGGTGTGGGCGCGGTCGCACGCGAGCACGTTGACGCCCTTGTTGACCACCGACAGGTAGGCGCGAAGCCCGCTCAGCACAAGAGCGCTGGCCACCTCGCCACCGTACCCTTCGAGATCGAGTACCATCCCGCTGTCCGGGCGCCGGGCAGGAGCCACCGGCTCGGACGGGGGCATCTCGACCGGGATCAATTCCCCGTCGTTTTCGTCGACTGGCCGTTTCTTCCTCGCCTTCGCCATGACTCGTCTCAGCCTCCGGGAAACGTGTAAAGTAGCACACGTCGCGCGCTCGTCCAGTGCGCGACGCGCAAATCCCGGCGATGGCAACCGACCCGACATCTCCTGTAACATTTGTGTGGACAATACTTGTCCAAACAGATATCATTTAAAGTGACACAACAGCTCCGCGCAGGCAGGACATGGCTACGCAGGCGACCCCGTCCCCACCACCCCGGCGCTTCGACTCGCCCGAACAGGAGGCGTTCCTCGGTTTGTGGCGCACGTTCGACCGGCTCCATGTGCTTGAAGAAGCGCTGTTCGCCCGGTACGAGTTGACGCCGCAGCAGTACAACGCGCTGCGACTGCTCCGGGCCGCGCAACCGGCAACCATGCGATCAACGGACCTGGGTGCCCGGCTCGTGTCCCGCGCGCCGGACATGACCCGACTGCTGGACCGTTTGACCGACCGCAAGCTCGTAGACCGCCGGCGCTCGGAGGAGAACCGTCGCGAGGTCCGGGTCGCCATCACCGCGGCCGGGGTCGCGCTGTTGAACGAACTTCAGGACCCGCTCCGCGCCTGCCACACCGCGCAACTCGGCCACCTGACCCGCGAGCAACTTCGCGATCTGACAGCTCTGCTGCGCGCTGCCCGCCTGCCGCACGAAGACCCCGAGAGCATTTGGCGCTGAACCCGCACTCACCGGAGAGTCTGAAAATGAGTACCGATGTCGATGTCGTCGTGATCGGCGGCGGCCCCGCCGGTGCCACCACCGCCACGCTCGTGGCCCGGGG
>JBJSXS010000091.1:0-5068 GCA_046086545.1 Gemmata sp. | reverse complement strand
AATCACATGATCGTGCCCAGGCATCGGACGGGCTGGCCCTGAGATGATTCGTTCCTGGCCAACAATCCGTTACCCCCGCAGCCTGGAATGTTAGCGTGGGTCTGAGAGTGGCCGAGAAGTTGGTCGTTAAAGCCTAACGCGTCCTGAAGCGCGTCCCCGAGTATCGTCATCGCCGAGCCGGGCCGCTTGAGTACGCGCAGACTTGCCAAGTTGCCACTCCGTTTGCGAACGAAACGCTGAGTTGAAGACCACTCATCGCATAATGCGGCGTGGCTGTGGAAAATGCTGGGCGGCTATAATTTGCACGGCGCGCGGACGTGGTAATCGAGATTTCGCGGCTTGATTCTGCGTTCGAGTGCGTCAGACGCAAGGGAAGTTATTGCCAGCGCTTGAGTACATTCCTTGACGCCAAGTAATCGGAGTTCCCTACCGGACGAAAGTCACTTCCTAAGCCGGGCCGCTAATGCGGTTGAAACTGCTACATGTCGCAAAGCGGACTTGCTTTCGGACGCTCGTAGCGCCGAACAACGTTCCTCATGGAACATCGACAGGTGTTAGAGAGTCTCGCGAAGTGCGAGGTAGAAACCGCGCCCCGGTGACCGACCGGGATGCTACAATGACAATCACTCCAGTGGACCTCCGCGGGTAATCGTCCCATGCCGTCCGACTCCATCGCCGGGTTCCTAGACGAAGCGAAGGCCAAACGGGTGCTGTTCCCCGATCAGGTGGAACAATTGATACGCCATCCAGACGCCCCGCAGTCCGACCTGTCCGCACTCTGCGCATACCTGCTCGAACGGTCGGTGCTCACGCGATTCCAGGCCGACGCGATCCTCGAGCGCCGCGCCAACGATCTCATTTTCGGCAGTTACCCTATCGTTGACGAGATCGGTCCGTGCCCCGGCGGCACAGCGTACCGCGCGCTGCACCCGTCGCTGCGCACCCCTGTCGTGTTGCGGAAGTTCCGGGGCGACGCGTTCGCGCCCTACGAGTCTGCGACTGACGTCGTGAGCCGCGCGCGAGCGTACGGCATGCTCGCCCACCCGAACCTGTTATCGATTCTCGACGCGGGTGAGTATCAGGGCACCGCGTATGTCGTTCTCGACCACCCGACCGACGCCGCTTCGCTCGACGTGCTGCTCCGCGAGGTCGGCGGCGCGATGCCCGGTTTCCTCGCGGCCGAGTACGGGTGGGCGGCCGCGTCGGCGCTGCACGCGATCCACGAACGCGGCGGCCGTCACGGCGAGGTGCGCCCCGGGTTGCTGATCGTCGGGCCCCTCACGGTGAGAGCCAACCCGGACGGCAGCACGCGGCGAAAGCCCGCGCCGAACGCGACCGTCCGTCTCGCCGAAACCGGCATCACGCCCCTCCGCGGTCCAGCGAGCGCGAACCTGCCGAGCGCGGACGTTCTCGCGTACCGCCCGCCCGAACAACTCGACGGCGCACAGCCCGACTCGCGCGGCGACATCTACGGACTCGGGGCCTCACTGTACCAGTTGCTCACCGGCCGCCCGCCGCACACGGCAGAGGCGCCCCAAGAGTTGCTCAACAAAGTACGCTCCGCGTCGCCGGCGCCGCTCAGCGCGTTGAGGCCCGATGTGCCCGCCGGTCTGGCCGCGTTGGTGATGCGGATGCTGTCAAAACGCCCGGAGGAGCGGCCCCAGACCGCCGCCGAGGTCCAGGCCGGACTCGCCCCGTTTTGCCGCCCCGGCGTGCTACCGGCCGTGCCCCAGTCGGCGGTACCAATGGCCGCGCCGATGTCGGTGGTGCTGACCGCGCAGCTCCAGCCGTCTGCGCCGCCCCAAGTGACCGCTCATGCGGTGCCGGTGGCCGTGCCCGTGGCACCTCCTGAGCCGGACGGGTGGGGCGTCAGTCCAAATGCGTTCGCCAACGCACAGGCCGAATCCGCAGCCGACACCAAACAGCCGCGTCGCCGGCAGATGACCGACAAGGAGAAGAGCCGGTCGAAGATCTGGATCGTCGTCGGCCTGTGCCTGCACATGAGCGCCGTCGGGCTGATCGTTGCGTGGCTGATGGGCGTGTTCAATCCGTCCCCAGACCCGGTGCCGCCCTCAAAAGGTCCCCCAAAGGTCAACCCCGGGCAGAAGGTAAACCGCCCGAAAGCCGGTTGACCATGACCCCTTGCATCGCACAAGTAAGCACCCTCAGCGGGTCGTTTGCTGATGACGCTGCGGACTACCCTGCCGGCCGTTGCACGGCCCTCGAGGTGTGGCTCACCAAACTCGAAACCCACCTCGAAGACGTCTCCACAAACGACACGCTGCGCGCCCTCTGCGACCGCGGCGTGACGCTACTCGCTGCCGCGTATCAGGGCGGTCTACTGCTCTCCCAGGGCGAGCAGCGGAGGGCGCACTTCGACCAGTTCAAGCAACGGCTCGCCCTCTGCCAGGAGTTCGGCATCCCGACTCTTCTAATCGCCGCCGACCCGCCGCTGGCAGGCGAACCGAACGCCTTCGGGCGGGCGGTGGTATCGCTCGCGCAAGCCGCGCAGTGGGCCGCGGGCTTCGGGGTACAGGTGGCGCTGGAGTTTCGTGCAGGGGCGTTCTGCGCGTGCCTGGACACCGCGATTACACTGGTCGAGTCGTGCGGCGAACGCAACGTTGGCGTGTGCCTCGATGTGTTCCACTACCAGAAAGGTCCTAGCAAAGCGGAAGATTTGGAGCGCCTGACCGCCCAGAACCTGTTCCACGTTCAGGTGTGTGATGTGGCCGGTGTCCCGCGCGAAGTGATGACCGACGCGGACCGCGTGTTCCCGGGCGAAGGCGACTTCCGGCTAGAACCGGTTGTGCAACGACTTAAGGAGATCGGCTACGCCGGCCCTGTGTCTATGGAACTGATGAACCCGGTCCTCTGGTCCCTCAAAGGGACGCAGGTGAGCGAACTCGGCATGACCGCGCTGCGCCGCCTCCTCGCCTGAGACACGTCAACAAGTACGTCGCACTCTGCTGTAACCCATCCTGAGCCACACAGACCGCACGGGAACCAGT
Organism: Gemmata sp.; assembly: GCA_046086545.1. Lineage (GTDB taxonomy): Bacteria > Planctomycetota > Planctomycetia > Gemmatales > Gemmataceae > Gemmata. Next base: position 2,060 of record JBJSXS010000091.1, on the reverse strand, counting down.
CCAGCGCGCGGAAAAGGGGTGCTGCCACTGCGGATGTGAGTACTTGACCGCGCCGCATCGAGGCCGTCCTGTGCAACGAGACTGGTTGCGGCAACTTCGAGTACCTCGCGCCGGGGCCGGTCGCGTGCGACCCGCTCGGTGCGACACTTTGCAACGAGTGCGGCAATGTGCTTAGGTTTTCGGTCGCACACCACCGTCCGCGACTGAACGCAGCAGCCAAAGGGTAACGCGCGGCGCGGATTTGTTCGACTTGCCGGTGAACCCGGGGGTGCTAGAATCGCAGGGTCGATCTGTCTGCACGCAGCGCACACTGGAGAGGTGGCTGAGTGGTCGAAAGCACCGCTTTGCTAAAGCGGCGTGGGGGTAAAACCCCACCGCGGGTTCGAATCCCGCCCTCTCCGCTAAGAAAAGACAGTTAGTTCTTTTAACCCCTGCTTTTGCAGGGGTTTTTCGTTTTTCTACCCTGTGACTCTGCGAGACACCGTGAGCCGGTCCGAGTCCCGCCGGGACGGCCGCTGCTACACCTTGTGCTACACCTTGTGCTACACCGAAGAATGGGGCGTCCCTGCCGAAGGAGCCCCCGATGTCGCTGTTCACCCTCCTGAAGATCACCCGCACCCGCCATCTGCTCGGGAAGAAGCAAGTCCCGCCGGGGACGCCGGGGGCGGTGAAGGTGAGCGAGGAGTCCCGGCACTGGTACGCCTACCGCCGCGAGGGCAAGCGGCAGATCAAGGTGCGACTGTTCACCGACAAGGCCGCGTCCGTCGCCCGACTGGCAAAAATGAACACCGCCCTCGAACGCGGCGAGGCGGAGATGACCGACCCGCGGAAGGAACACCTCGACCGCCTGGCGGTCAGCCACCTCGAAGACTTCCTGCCGGTGATGCGGGCGAATGGGAAGTCGGAGAAGGACAAGGCCCGCAAGGAGGCGATCCTACGCGGGTTCCTGACCGCGGCCGGGGTACGGACGCTATCGGAACTCGACGGTGCCGCAGTGGACCGCTACCTGACGAGCGTGTCCGGGTCGGCGGGGAACAAGAAGAAGCACCTGTCGGCCATTTCGATCTGGGTGAAGTGGCTGTTGAAGAAGGACCGAATCGCGACGAGCCCCCTGCTCCGCATCGACGCCCCGACCGGGGGAAAGAAGGTCAAGGCGCGGCGGGCACTGGCCGCCCCGCTCATCCAGAAGTTGCTCGACGCCGCCCGCGAGCGGCCGCTCGCCGCGTTCGTCAAGCGGTACGGGCCCGAGGTCAGGGAGGAGGTGCGGACCATGCTCCTGAAGAGGGGCCGGGAGCGGGCCCTGGTGTACAAGGTGGCGGTCTTCACCGGTTTGCGGCTGGGCGAGATCGCGTCCCTGAGGCCGTGTCACATGGACCTCGACCGGCGGCCCTTCCCCCGGATCGAAATCGCCGGTCGCCACACCAAGAACGGGCACCAGGCCCGCCTCCTTCTGGTGCCGAGCTTCGCCGAGGAGTTGGCGGGGTGGATACGGGAGACGGCGAAGGGGCCGGACGACCAGCTGTTCCGCGTCCCGCAGGCCGCGGTGAGGATCATGCAGGCGGACCTCGAGCACGCCGGCATCCCGTACCGGACGGCCCAGGGGGACGCCGACTTTCACTCCCTGCGGATGACGTGCAACGTGATGCTCGGCCAGGCGGGCGTCCCGGCCCGGCTCCGGCAGTTGTTCATGCGGCACTCGGACATCCGGCTCACGATGGCCACCTATGACGACGAGTCGTTCCTCGACCTTGAGGCCGCGGTGCGGGCGATGGAGGGGTTGGGCCTCAAGTAGGGCGGCGTGGCCGTGCCGTGCTCATCCAGTCCTCGAAGCAAAGAGAGCGATCATGCCGAGGCCGACAATTCCGGGCGAGTACCGCATGGCGTGGGACCGCGAGTCGGCGTTCCGCGTCTTCCTCGACGCGGTGGCGGACCTCGACGCGGAGGTCGAGCTCGCGTCCCCGGGTGGCGGCCCCCGCCGTGTGAGCGTGCTCGGGTCGTTGCAGGAACGGGTGCTCCCGGTGTTCCGGGAGCTCGCGGTAACCCGGGGTGGGTTTGTCGAG
>JBJSXS010000090.1:0-4085 GCA_046086545.1 Gemmata sp. | reverse complement strand
GTCTGGATTTGTTTTCGGTTCACGGCCCGCCACATCGCTTCTGCTCCAGCTCCTGCCAGCGCGAGTACAAGCGATCGACTGTCGCCTGAGCCTCTTCGAGCGCCTTACACGCGGCGGTAAGCAGGACGTGGTTGTTCGCGGTGGCCGCGGCCGTGACCTCAGCCTCACGCGTGGCCACGGCCCCTTCGGCAGCGGCGATCGCGGCCTCGATGCCGTCCAGTTCCTGCTGCTCCTTGAAACTGAGCTTCTTCGGCTTTGGTGCCGCGGGCACAGTGCTTTTCTTCGCAGGCGGCGGTGCGGGCTTTGCCGACTCGGTCGCCCGCTCAAACGCGGCAAGCCACTGAGCCACACTGCCGTAAGACGCAGACCCGCCCAGCCCGTCCAAGCCAATCACCTGGTTGCAGAGCCGGTCCATCAGGTCCCGGTCGTGCGTCACCAGCACCACCGCGCCGGGGAACTCGTCGAGGCTGTCTTCGAGCGCTTCGAGGGACGGAATGTCCAGGTCGTTCGTCGGCTCATCGAGGAGGAGTAGATCGGCCGGCTTCAGCATCAGTTGCGCGATGCGAACTCGGGCACGCTCGCCCCCGGACAGGGCGCTCAGTTCGATGTCGAGTTGGTCCGGGCGGAACAGGAACCGCTGCGCCCACGCGCCGACGTGCAACTGGCGCCCGTTGAACGTCACGTTGTCGCTGTTCGGGCTTAGCGCCGTGCGGAGCGGGAGGGACAGGTCGAGGGAGGACCGCCCCTGCTCGAAAGTGACCACGCGAAGAGCGTCCGCGCGTGCAACGGTCCCGGCGTCGGTCGGGACCTCCCCCGCGAGCACCTTCAACAGTGTGCTCTTGCCGCTCCCGTTCGCCCCGAGCAGGCCGAGCCGCGAGCCCGGGCTGAGGAGGACGTCGAGTCCGCTGAACAGCGGGCGCCCGCCGAGCGCCTTACCGATGCCGGTCGCGGTGAGCAACTTCTTCGTCTGCCGCCCCGTCCCCGCGAAGTCGATGTTCGCGGTGCTGGCGGCCGCGGTGCGGTAGTTCAGTTCGGCCAGCTCCTCGCGCCGCGCGGCGGCCTCGCCGATGCGCGAGCGCGACTTGCGGCGCTGCGCGGACTCCTTGCGCCCGAGCCACTCCGTTTCGCGCCGCACCTGGTTGGCGACCGCGTCGCGCTGCCGCGCCTGGGCTTCGAGGAACGCCTCGCGTTTGTCGGCGAAGTCGTCGAAACTGCCCGCGGCGCGGAACGAGCCGCCCGGGTACACGCGGCTCACCTCCAGAATCTCGTCGGCCGCCGCGCGCAAAAACGCGCGATCGTGCGTGGCAACGAGGTACGCGAACGGGGCGGCGCGGAGCAGCTTTTCCAGCCACACCACGCCAGGCAGGTCGAGGTGGTTGGTCGGCTCGTCCATCAGGAGCAGGTCCGGTTCGCGCACCAGCTCGCGCGCGAGCGCGAGCCGCTTGCGCCACCCGCCGGACAGCGTGTCGGCGCGCGCCGCCGGCGTTTCGAACCCGACCTGCGTGAGAACAATTGCGGCGCGCGTCTCCTTCTCGTGCTCCTCGATCCCCTCGCCGTCGAGCGCCGCGAGCAGCACGCTCTGGGCCGTCTGCCCGGGCTCGAACGTGTCGTCCTGTGCGAGGTAGCCGACCCGCACTCCGCGGCGCCCGGTTCGTGTCCCGGTGTCGGCCGGTTCGATGCCCGCGAGGATTTTCAAGAGCGTAGATTTGCCCGCGCCGTTCGGCCCGATGAGCCCGACGCGCTCGCCGGCGCGCAGCTCGACCGACAGCCCGTCGAACAGCGGGCGCGGGCCGTAGCTCTTACTCAAATCCTGCGCGGACAGCAGCAGCGACATGTCTCGTTCCGGGTGTGCGGGCGGGGCCCCCGCTTTCTTACGGGGGCCGCCCGGACGCCGCAACGCGAGGTTCCCCGCGCGAAAACCGTTGCGGCCGCACCGCCGCCCGTCTACATTCGATTCGTCGTGTCACCCGCACCCCGCCGCGCGGCTCCCAGTATGCCTACGCTGTCGCCAGCCGCGCGCTACGCGCCAACCGGCGACCTGTGGCTCCTCGCCGCGTACTTCAACCCGGACCGCTACCGCACCAAGCGCGCCAATTACGACCGATTCCGCGCGCCGCTCCAAGGGCGGATTCCGCTCCTTACGGTCGAGTGTGCGTTCGGGAGCGATGCATTCGAGTTGCCGCCCTCCCCTTCGGTCCTCCAGGTCCGCGGGCGCGACGTGATGTGGCAGAAGGAGCGGTTGCTGAACCTATCTCTGGCGCACCTGCCGCCGTCCTGCACGAAGGTCGCGTGGCTCGACGCCGACGTCCTCTTTGAAAACGCAGACTGGGCCGTCGAAGCCGCCCGCAGGCTCGACGAGTTCCCGGTGCTGCAGTTGTTCGACCGCGCGGTGCGGTTGCCGCGCGGCGCGCTGGCCGACGACGGCACCGGCGATGCGTACCCGGGGTTCGCAGCTATGACCGCGCGCAACCCGCACCTGCTCCTCTCGGGCAACTTCGCGGCACACGGGCACACCGGGTTCGCGTGGGCCGCGCGGCGCGAGGTGCTGGCCGAGCGCGGCCTGTACGATGCGTGCATCGCGGGTAGCGGCGACCACATGATGGCGCACGCGTTCGCCGGCGACTGGACATCCGCGTGTGTGGACCGCATCATCGGGCCGGCGAACCTGCACCGCGACTGCTTCACGCAATGGTGCAAGAGCGTGTACAAGAAGGTGCGGGCGCGGGTCGGGTGCGTGCCCGGGTCCGTGCTGCACCTGTGGCACGGCGAGGTCGCGGACCGGCGTTATGTGGACCGCAACCGCGAACTGGCCGAGTTCGGCTTCGATCCGGTGAACGACATTCGCGTCGGCCCGTCGGGGTGCTGGGAGTGGGCGAGCAACAAGCCGGCGCTGCAAAAGTGGGCGCGTGAGTACTTCGGCCAGCGCCGCGAGGACGGCGACGGACCTTCATTAAAGGGATGACGGCGATGGGACTCTTCGACTGGCTCGGGAGCCTGTTCGGCTCCAGGCCCGCCGCGCGCGAAACACCGGACGACGTGGCGGACCGGGTGGAGCGGTTCGCGGACCGCTTCGGCAACGCCGGCGACACCGAGGCCGAGCGGGCCGCGCGCGTCGCCGCCGCGGGCGCCCGCTGCGCGCCCGACACGCGGACCGCCCGCGCCATCGAGCACGCGTTCCTCCAGAGCCGCGGCCTCGGCCCGGACGGGCGGCCGGCGAAGCCGGTGCGCGGTCACCTCGCGAGCGGCAGCGAGTACGTGCGGTACGGGAACCGCGCCCGGGCCGGCGGGTCGCGCGGGTGGAGATACAACAACCCTGGGTACGTGCGGTGCAGCGACCGCGCGACCCGGTACGGCGCGATCGGGTGCGACGGCGAGTACGCGATCTTCCCCGACGAGCGTACCGGCCGGTACGCCCTCGCGGAGACGCTGCGCGAGGCATACCCGAACCGCCCGCTCAAGGAGGCACTACACGCACACTTGCCGCCCGAAGTGAACCCGGGCGCGGTGCAGGAGCAACTCGAGCGGTCCGGCCTCGATCCTGCGGCCCAGGTTTCGAGCCTGACGCAAGCGCAACTCGAAGCGGCCGCTGCGAGCATAGCGAAAGGCGCAACCAACGAAGGTACGGGACAAGAGTTCGCGCCCGACACCGGCGGGTCCGCGTGGGACGAGATCAGTTCCGCCCCCGCGACCAGCGGGAGTTCGGGCTCGAGTGATTACGACCGACCAACGGACAACAGCTAACACTGCCCCCACGACCGGTGAACATACATTGCATCTCTCCGGTCGGGCGCGCCGTAACATGTGCTCTAACCTAGACATCAACGCAACGCTCTCGCTACGCAAGTTCGACGGCAGGTTGTGCCTCGTAGCTACGCCGGAGGGCCGCTGCCCTTCGCGGCTTCCAACTGACTCCGACCGCGGCGCAATTTTGCCGGGTCCGGAATCGATCGGGGACATCGCCAAAACGCAATCAAGCTGGATTTCTGCGCCGAACGAGCTAGTACTACAGCGCAGGCTTCTTTCGTTTACTTCGCGGTGGCCGCAGTTCGGCGAGACGACGCTTGCGGTGGCTGATCGCGGCGCGA
>JBJSXS010000089.1:0-2361 GCA_046086545.1 Gemmata sp. | reverse complement strand
CGAGAAGGAGCGCGAGTTGTGCCACGACGCCCCCTTCTATGTCCTCGGGCCGCTCGTCACGGACGTGGCGCCGGGTTACGACCACATCACCAGCGCTATTGGTGCGGCCCTCGCGGCCGAGGCCGGCGCGTCGATGCTGTGCTACGTCACGCCCAAGGAGCACCTCGGACTGCCTAACAAGGAGGACGTGCGGCAGGGGGTGATCGCGTACAAGATCGCGGCCCATGCGGGCGACATCGCCCGCGGGCGGAAGAACGTGCGGCAGCGCGACGACGCGCTGTCGAAGGCGCGGTTCGAGTTCGACTGGAACAAGCAGTTCGAACTGTCACTGGACCCCGAGACCGCGCGGAAGATGCACGACGAGACGCTCCCGCAGGACGTGTTCAAGAGCGCAAAATTCTGCTCGATGTGCGGGCCCAAGTTCTGTTCGATGCGCATCACGCAAGACGTGCGGAAGCTAGCCGCCGATGCCAAGAGGTTGTCACTGGAACTGACCACCGTGTGAGGCCACCCGCGGCCCAGCGTTACGAGCGCCCGGACGTGACGCTGCCGCGGAATGGAGTCGCGCGGCCGGCGTTCTTATCCTGGCACCACCGCCGGGAGCGCCACCACCGTATGAACCTCGACGCCCTCATCTTCGTGCCCGCGCTGGTCGGGAGTACGATCATCGGGTTCGTGTTCCTGTTGTGTGCGTCCAACTACTTTCTGACCGTTCTCGAAGGGACCGCTGCCGGGGCCAAGGAGATCCCCTGGCAGAGCGAGGCGATCACGGACCACTTCCCAAAAGTCTTTTACCTAGCGTGGCTGATCGGGCTGTGGTGCGGCCCCGCGTACTTCGTCGGCCGTGCGTTAGCCTCCGGCGCCGACGCCGGGTGGCTGCGGCTCGCGGTACCGCTGCTCGTCATGTGGGCGCTCTACCCGGTGAGCCAACTGTCGTCGCTGAGCGCGTCGAGTGTGTGGGTGCCGCTCACCGCAGACGTGTTCGCCCGGCTCTCGCAGAAACCGCTGGTGACCGCCGGGTTCTTCGCGCTGTCCCTGCCGGTTGTCGCGCTGCTCGGGGTCGCGTTCAAGTGGGCGTTCATGACGAAGGGGGAGTGGCACCTGCTGTTCGCTGGTTCGCCCCTGCTCGCGCTCGCCGCACTGCTGTACGCGCGACTGTTGGGGCGGCTCGCGTTCGCGCTGATGTTCACTAAACACCTGTTCCAGAAGAAGAAAAAGAAGAAACCGAAGCCGCAGGTTCCGGTGGCAACCGCAATTGAAGACCGTGAGCCGGAAGAATCGCGCCCGGTGACACAACCGAGCGAGCTACCGCCCATCGAAACCCCGGACGGCGAACTCGCTGGGTACAACGTTCTGATCGCGAACGACGGGCCGTCACCAAGGAAGAAGCGCGTGAGGGCGCGAGCGGTCGAAGACGAACCAGGTGACCGCCCGCCAACCGCGGCGCCGCCTCGAACACCGAACCGCACCCGGAACTGGACCGACGAGGACGACGATGCGAGCCCTTATGTGGTAAACGCACCTGAGGTTGAGTACGAAGAGCCTACGACCCGGCCCTCGGAGGTGATCAAGCCACGTGCCGACGACTTGGCGCTGATCGACCGGCGCGATGCGCCAAAACCGCCAAAGGTCGTCTGGTCGGTGGGCCTGTTTTGGTTCTTGGGTCAGCCCGGTACGGTTTCGGCCCTCACGATACTGTCGGTAAGCTGCCTCCTCGCGGGCGTATTGGTCCGAATGGCCCGGGCTTTCGATCCGACAGCGGGCGCGGAATGAACGGCGGGTTCACCGTGCCCTCCATTTACGGACGCAAGAACCCTCGTGGTGTGGTTGACGCTTCGTCGTGGTGCCAGTAAAAACACAACTGTATTCGGGGCAGTTAGCTCAGTTGGTAGAGCGAGCGACTGAAAATCGCTAGGTCCCCGGTTCAACCCCGGGACTGCCCACTTAAGATAACCCACATCGACTGAAGCGTTTACGCTTACCCTCCGGCGGTCGGAGGCGCGGTCGGAAGACCTCGGTTTCCGGGTAATTACCCGGAAACCCTTCCGGAGCGCTTTCGCGATGGCTCGTCCGAAGAATTCGGTTCCCACTTATCGACTCCACACCCCGTCTGGAACAGCCCGCTGCTGGGTCGGCGGGAAGTGGATCAACCTCGGCAAGTACAACTCCCCCGAGAGCCGCACCGAGTACGCCCGCATCCTCGCCGAGGTGGCGGTCGCCCCGGTTCCGGCCGCGACGCCGGTCGGGGCGCACACCGACGTGACGGTGAACGAACTACTGCTCGGGTTCTGGCGGTACGCCGAGCGGCACTACCGCCGGGCCGACGGCACTCCGACCAACGAATTACCCCAGTTCCGGCAG